>WFRC01000076.1 GCA_015486685.1 Caldifarciminota bacterium | reverse complement strand
TCAAGCATAAATGCAACCTCATTATGGTCTCCATAGGTAAGATACAAAACATATACCTCGCCCCCCTCTTTTTTAATCCTCTGGATTAACCCACCAGAAGAAATTGCCTCATCATCAGGATGGGGTGCTACAATCAAAACCCGTTTTCCCTGAATAGATGCACTAAAAGATTTAAGGTGGTAGAAATTATACATAATGAATGAAACAATCCTTTTGCCGTTTATATAACCTATTATCAAGAGGATAGAAATGATAATTATTGTTATTTTGAGTTTTTTTTTATTCACATTCAGAGAATAAGAAAATTTTCATCTATTGTCAAGAGTTTGTCCGAGAATTAAAAAAATAAAATTTTGCTCATTGAAAATGAAGGACTTATAAATGTCAATTCTGTAAAAATGCCTATTCTCGGACAGACTCTCAACAGATTTTTAGCAATCATTTTCAGCAATATAAAAGGACGGTTTTCTACTCCTTAGTCCATTAAAAGCGAAAAAACAGAAGGAGGATAAAAAAACTACATTTTAGCTATTGACTAAAATAAATTAGCACCGTCCCCATATTCCATATTCCCCTATAATCTAATAATTTTTTTCGTTTCCATTTCTTTTCCCCTTTTTAGAATAATGAAATAAACACCTGATTTTATATTCTTCTGATAATTTATAAAATGAATACCCGGGAACTGCTGTCCTTCGTAGACATTTGAGACAGTTCTGCCTCCTATATCTATAATCCTGAGAGATACAGATGTAGGTTCTGAAATGCTATATGTAATTTTTATACCTTTGGCAGATACAGTGGGAGAAACAGAGAATATATTCTTCAAAGGGATAAGCATCAGGGATATTGAATCTTCACTACTTCCACCTTTTAATAAATAGTGATAAACCTTGAATGGGACTACATCCCTATCTGTATAAGAGTAATTTTTCCAATCATTTCCAGACATAGAGGCTATTATAGAATACCTTCCTACATCCTCACTCCTTCTCCAGATTTCCCACCTATTAACTCCTCCACCACTCCAGAATAATCTGATATATCCATAACCTGTTAGACCTGTAAAGTTGGAAAGTTCAATTGCAGTAGATGGGGCATCTATAAGCGTTCCATTGGATTGGACAGGAAAATTTGCATTTGAGGCAATATCAGGACTTAGAATATTTAAATAGGTGCTGTCTGCAAGTTTTACACCTACATAATTACCAACCGTTGCAGTGGTGGATATATCATACACAATATAGAATATCCTACCTGCAGTGTAAATTGTATCACCAACAGGTAAGGTAACTGTTCCACCTGAACCATCATCAGTAAGTGAATCCGAACTTATCAGGGAATCTGTTGTCTGAAAACCGAGAGTTCCATTCGTCTCTTTGAAAAACTTTGCCAGAGAGATATCAGCATAATTCACTGTTCCATCTGTTGTTCTGTTTTCTATTGTGACAGAATCCAGAAATGCCCAACCTACATCTGTGGAAAGTGTAAGTTCTTCCATTGCAATATTTGTATCTCCTGGAGCGGCTGAGTCAGGAGCGAGTGAAGTGGCACTAACACTTGTTATTGTGGAATATGTTGCAGATAATGTAATTAAGTCGTGAAATGATTTAAACTTATTATCTGTCCCCTTAAGTTTCGTATATGCAAGGAATTTTATCCTAATACTATCTACATCAGAGGCAGTATTTATAAAAGATGATAAATCTATTGTATCTGTTGTATCAACACCAGCATGTGTTGGAACAGACAAAGAATAATTTCCCCACTCCCCGGTGCTGTTTTTATATACCTCTAATTTTGCGTAGGTGGAATCCACTATATGATTAGGCCTCCACTCATTAATGATGCTGGTCTGGGTAACTGTTCTATTTAGTGGCACATTGGGCTTAAATACAAATTCCACATATCTTGTCTCATCATAATCTGTCTGTTGGGGCCAGAATTTTGTTCCATAACCTATATTATCACTTATCCTTAATTGATTTTCTGCAAAGAGATTCTGGAGCGTATCTGTTTCATCATCTCCACCATAAGGGGTGTATATATAAAGAGAAGATGGTGTGAATATCTTAAGAGTAAGGTTGTCGTGGAGTGTATAGTAAGTGATAGTGTCTGTCGCATAAGACAAAAATCTAATTTTTATGACATTTGCATCCTGTGGCGTACTAATCAGTGTATCAATATTAATGGTGTCAACAGTATCCGTATTTGCTGAATCAGGTGTACTCAAGGAATAATCTGCCCAATCCCCCGTGCTCGCTTTATATACTTCTAATTTTGCATTCATTCCTGTTGGCACCTGGCCTACTCCGTACTCATTTATTATCCTGAATGAATCTATTGTTGTAGTGGATGGGATTTGAGGATTGAACTGAAATTCAACATATTTTGCCTCATTATATGCAGTGGATTCGGGCCAGGGATTTAGCACCTGATAGTAGGTATTATCAGAACTTTGAAGTTCAAATACAGGCATTGTATCTACAATTCCCGTCGAGGATGAAGCGTCATATCCTGAATATACCTCAAAATCTGCTGTATATGTTGCAAAAAGTTCAATTGTAAAAAACCATAAAATAATTATAACTTTTTTCATATAAAATATATATGCAATTTTCATACCAAAAATTATAAGACAAAATACCCTCAAAATCAAAGGGTTATAAAATTAAAGAAAAATTAAAACTGGAGAGATTTATCCGAATTGGAGAAAATTATCCAATATTATATTTTTTTATCTTGTATTTGAGGATATGACGGGGAATTTTGAGGAGGCGGGCAGCCTTAGATTTATTCCATTTGCATTCTTTTAAGGCATCAATTATTAATCTCTTTTCTATGTCTTTTACTATATCTTTAAGAGACCTTCCTTTCTGTTTTATCTCTAATGGAAGAGTCTTGAGGTAGGCATCTTTTACAATTCCTAAATGTTCAGGTTTAATGATGCTGCCTCGAGCAAGTATTACGCCTCTTTCAATAATATTTCTTAATTCTCTGATATTTCCGGGCCAATGATAGGAAAGCAAAATCTCTTCTGCCTCTTTTGAGATACCTTTAACCCTTGTGTGAATATTTTTATTGAATTCGTCTATGAATGTATATGCAAGAAGCAATATATCTTCTTTTCTTTCCCTTAATGAAGGCACTGTTATAGGAAATATGTTTAATCTGTAATATAGGTCTTCTCTGAATTTTCCTTCTTTTATAAGATATCCTAATGGTGTGTTTGATGCGGCAATTATCCTTCCGTCAAATTTTATATCTACCACCCCTCCCAATCTTCTAAATTTCCTTGTTTCCAATACCCGCAATAAATTCACCTGCATCTCTAATGGAAAACTTTCAATTTCATCTAGAAATATGGTCCCACCTTTACAGAGTTCAAATCTTCCGGGTTTACTCTTTACTGCACCTGTAAATGCCCCCTTCTCAAAACCGAATAGCTCTGCTTCAAGTAGTGTTTGGGGAATTGCAGCACAATCAATGGCTTCAAATATACCCTTTCCTGTCCTCTCATGTATAATATTTGCTATAACCTCTTTACCCACACCTGTTTCGCCTATTACCAATACAGTTAAATCTGGTATTTCTACTGCTGAATCTATAAGAGATAATATCCTTTGCATTGCTTCTGAAAATCCAATTACAAAATTATAGTTTCCTCTTACAAGTAGTTTTAATTTTGTAAGTTCTCCTCTGAAAGACCTCATTTTCGCTGCCTTCTCAATAGTCCATAGGAGCCTATTTGATAGAAAAGGGAAAGGAATATATTCAAATACACCTTCTTCTATATAATGGGTATCCATTCCTATCTCATTCTCTTTTCCGATAACTATTACAGGAATAGATGCTGGCATCTCGTTAAGATATTTTATAATTGACAATTTTTCTTTGGAAGGAAGATAGGGTCCAAGGACTATTGTATCAAAGTGTCTTTTCTGAATTTCATCTTTCCATTCATTTTGAGATATAGGGTAGATTCCCCATCCCTTTTTTCCTAAATACGAGAAATTATTGAATTTTTTTTGCTCATTCTCTATCAAAAGTATTTTATACTGTCCCATTATCATATAATATAAGATGTTTATATCCTATTGTCAAATTTTTTTATATTTCCTCTCCTAAAAGATGTTTCCCAAATTCTCTTAAATTGTTGGTAAAGAAGGATTTTACCTCCTTCCAGGAGACTTTCTTAAGTAAATTCGGTTCGGGTTCCTGTTCCGCATCCTCAAAAAACACCAGACTCTTTAAGATATGATAGTAATTAATTCCTGTTCCCTCAAACCTCTTTTTGAAAATTTCAATTGCACTACCTATTGATAGATTTTTTAATAAAAGTGTAAAATAGATGTCATAAAAATCCTTACGGCTTCCCCTTTGTGAGAGGGCCTTAAATTTCTCTGCCAAAATGTCCCGCCAATCAGCAATTTCAACCTTCTTGAAATGGAATGCAGGATATACCAGAGGAACTTCATACCATATAAAACTTACCTTTACTCTATTAAGATTGCAATACAATGTTTGGGGTGCTATAAGCGTTTCCTCATAACTAAATATAGATGAGAGGTATCGGGCTAATATATCCGGGTTAAAACGCAACGGCGTGAAAAAATCTAAATCTTCTGATACACGGTGGCCAATCTGGATTGCTAAACCGCTACCACCTGCTAAATAAAATCTCATTTTTCCAATCTCATCATTTAAGGTTTCAAAGAGTTTTTTTGATACTTCGGGTATGGTATTCTCAAAGATTTTCATAGTGTTTCTCCCAAAAATTGATAGTCTTGGGGTGCAATCCTCTTTTGTTATAGATAACCTCTTTTATAAGGTCTTCTGGATAGGTTTTAAACAACCATTTTAGGGAGGCAGCATTCCCATAATCTAATACCCGTTTAATAATAAAAGGGGAATGTTTCTTTATATCTATGTCCTCTTTTTTTACATCCCAGAAAAGATGCTTCACATATTCTGGAATTGTTTTTTGACTTCTTTTTTCAATCATTTATCCTCCATATCTCATTATACAAAATTATTTTTGAATTGTCAATAATTTTCTCTATCCAATATACTTTGTTTGATTTTTTCAGGGATTTTTTTCTTCCTTCCATATTTCTATAATACAGAATTATTCATTTTTGTCAAGGAAAATTTCGTTAATCGTAATTCGTTATTCGTTAATTGTATAAACTACGCAGTGGGACAAATGGAGACGGTGCTTGTTTTTTTGTTTTTTACAGGGGAAAATTCATTCTCCTGTATTAAAGCAGAATATTGATATATTCAGGATTCCATCATTCTGCACCCTTTAATAATTTAGATTAATGTTAAAAGAATATTATACATAAGAATTATTTAGATTTACACCAATGAAAGAAATAATAAGGATTAAAATATACTTCTATATCTACTATAACAATTATTGCCAATTATATAGTTATAGCTTATAAAATTGCCATTTAATATCAATATGAACTTGTAAACCTCCGACACCTATATAGACATTGTAAAGCATAACTGTAATTTGTGGTCGTAGAAAGTCCAGAACTACTCTTCCGGAAGTTCTTTTATTGTCTCCTGTATGGCTTTTTTAAGAGGTTCGGTCATACCCTCTTTAAATGAGATTGCCACGCTCCCGTTGGTCGCTCGCAATGACAATGGAAGAGAAGAAGAGAATACTCAGGATGACAGGATTATGTAATTTCTTACCCACTTTTCAGTGGGGTCAGTCATAAAAATTAAAAAACTCAAACAATAGAGGACACCCTCCCTTTTATCCCTCCCGTCAAGGGAGGGAGAAGATTTAATGCAGATTGAAAAGTGCAAAATGGAAAATGAAAAAGATCATAATTCCAGAGAAAAGGAAATAGAGAGGAAACGGCACCACCCATCCTGTGAGATTGCTTCGTCGCTACGCTCCTCGCAATGACAGTGAAAGGGAGACCTGTGAGAGTGTTTGTTCATTACACTCGCTCACGTCTTCGGCAGTTCATTTAGCTTCGCTCCATTAACAACGAGATGCTTCGCCAAGGGCTCAGCATGACAGGAAAAAAGACACCCTCCCTTTTATCCCTCCCGTCAAGGGAGGGAGATAAAAAGGAAGATACCTATTTAATGAGATTGCTTCACCTGCCTGCGGCAGGTTCGCAATGACAACTTATTATGTTTTTTGTTCTTTATTATTGTAGGAATTTATAATGTTAATCCTGTTCATCCTGTCAAAAAAACGAGATTCTTCGTGGAATTTATCCTGAGTGAAACGAAGGGCTCAGAATGACAAAGAATGAAAGTACAGAATAATGCCTCCTTCATTATTATTTAGGTAAAAAAATTTGACTTTTTTGACTTTCAATCTTATTATACAGGAAACAAACTTTTAAGGAGGAT
>WFRC01000075.1 GCA_015486685.1 Caldifarciminota bacterium | reverse complement strand
ATTGTAAGGATTATCCTGAAATATTTGCTAATATAGAATATATCCTAATTTCGGATACATAAATGATAAAAAATAATCAAGTGGAGTTGTCAACTTGTCAAACACCGACACCATATTTTGAGGCCGAGAAATAAAAATTGGCATTTTTTGTATTTATGTTTATATTGAACGAAAAAGAATAGAAGAGATAGATACTGATAGATGAAATTGTGAAGCCTGAGGTTGGCAGGATAGGCTGAATTTGGAATTTTATAAAAAAGGAGAGTTAAATGGACATAGATACATTAAATAAGAAGATAAAAGATATTATTGCCGATGTACTTGCAGTTGATGAAAAAAAAGTTGTTCCAGAAGCATCTTTTGATACAGATTTAGCGGCAGATAGCCTTGATTATACAGCGCTGGCAGCTGCTTTTGAAGATGAATTTGATGTAAAAATTACAAATGATGAGTTGATGGAAATAAAAAAAGTAAAGGATGTATTGGATATTTTATCCAAAAAGATAGATATTGAGAAAATATGAATTTTTTAGTATAACGAAAAATATTTCATAAAAAATTATTCTTCTTCATTTCATCATCGCTATGCTATTATGAGGAATAACTTTATGAAAAGAGAAATAAACAAATTTGTTGAACCTCCTGGAAAATTCTTAGAAATAGTGTTTGGCAACGACAATCTCCTGGGTTTTTGGAAAAGTTTATGCACAGGGGAGGACAAAATTAAGTATCAAATGTGACACCGACCCTTGTTTTTTTAATGTTTGATATCTACTATGCTATTTTTCTTGCTATGCCAACAAGGCTATCCAATCTAAATAAATTTGTAGGAGAAATAGGGGCTCTTATTATTTTTAGTAATTGTAAATGTGCATCAGAAAAAGCCATTTTGAGGGTATATGGAGTAAATTGCCATAAATGTTGTTCAGGATATAATGTCCACCATCTTGATTTTAGTATTTGAGACGGAATAGAATCAATATAAGGACAGGAAAAGGCAATAATACCATTGTTTTTTGTTGTTCTATAAACAGATTGTAAAAACAATGCAGGGTTTTCGACATGTTCAATTACATCCCAAAAACATACTACATCATAGTAATTTTCTGGCAGTTGAACTTTTTCTATTGTACCCAGATGAGCAGTTATATCAAAATTTTGTTTTGCTTTTTCCAGAGCCTTTGCCGATATCTCTATACCTGTTACTTCAAACCCCATTTTCCGGGCTGTTTTAAGAAAAATCCCATAAGCGCATCCAATTTCCAATATTTTTTTTCCTTTTATTTGATTTTGTAGGAGTGCTCTAATAAGACTAAGTCTGCCATAATCCCAAATTTTTTTTAAGACCAAAGCCAGATTGACCTTTTTAGAAAATCCATAAATATCTTCAAAATAGTTTGAATTTTCATATATTTCTTCTCTCTTTTTCTCATGTAACCTGGGGCTTATAAACATTTGACCACATTTAGGGCATTTTACAACCCCAAATGGTCCTCGTCTATACATTAAATTTCCTTTAACTCCACAACGAAAACAATTAACTTCTTCAAAATCATCCTGTTTTAATTTGTCTATTTGTAAAAGTGCCATACTAATCTCCTCTCAAAATTGTTTTAGAATGAACTTATGTAATTTAATCTTTTGTATCATCTCATCTCAATCCCTTTGTTTCCATATTTCCATAATAATATTTTTTTCGTGGATGTCAATAAAATTTTTAATCCTATCCGGGAAAGTTCAGGCGCATAGGGTTTAATATCTAAAAGAGGTATTCCCTCTACAATATCTAAATCTTGAATAAACAGAATATTTCCTCAGTGAATAATTCTTGTGGGTTTATATTGTATCTCATCCATAACTTTACCCTGAAATCCCGAAAATTTAATAACTACATCTAAAAAAATGCAGAAAAACATTTGAGAGTTTGTCCGAGAACAGTCATCTTTAAAGAATTGGCATCTATAAGTTCTTCATTTTTCAATGAGCAAAATTTTATTTTTTTAATTCTCGGACAGACTCTTGACAAATTTAGAATTCATACTTATTTTTATCTTATGATGATAATGATAACAGAATTGTTCATATTACAACAAAAAGGAGTAATTAATAATGGATAACTTAAAAACAACAATGTACCGTTCTTGCCCTAATTGTGGCTCCAATAATTTTATTGTTTTATTTGAGTCAAATATAAAAGATATTAAGGGGAATATTATAGATACTAAGCAATTAGGACATTATGGCAGACATGTTAAATGTTTAAATTGTGGAATGATATATGTAAATCCTATTGAGAGGGAAGATAAGATAAGAGATGACTACATAGAGGGAGAAATTGAATCTGCATTAGATACTGAAAGTAGACTATTTGCGACAATATCGCAAGTGAAATTGTTAAAAAGATATAAAAATGGGGGTAAGCTTTTAGATATTGGTTGTGGAGAGGGATTCTTTTTGTATAATGCGAGTAAAGTTGGGTTTTTGCCGACAGGAATAGAGATATCAAAGACAAAATCCTCTTATGGCAATAAATATTTTGGACTTAATATCATAAGAAAATCATTAACAGAGATAAATTTCCCAAATTATTCTTTTGATGCAGTTACATTGTGGCAGGTACTGGAACATTTACCTTATCCCTTAGAAACCTTAAAAGAAATTTCCAGAATTTTAAAACCAGGAGGAGTAATAATAGTGTCTACCCCTAATATTTCGGGCATTCCTGCCAGGATTTTAAAAAAAAGATGGTGGAATATACGTCGGCCACATATAAATCAATTTACACCTAAGACACTAAGGAATATGCTTAAAAATGCTGGTTTTATTGCTGTATCATCTGCTTCTTATAAAGAATCAATTAGTTTAATGTCTCTTATTGTTTCTCTATTAAAATACCTTAAAATATACAAGAAGTTCGAGTATCATTTTCATCCTGGTTCTTTTCTTGATAAAATAATGTTTTCTTCATCATCTAACTTAGATTTAACTACAGCAGTGGGTTTTAAACCTAAAAACTAACTATGATATTGAGGTAAAGATTCTATAGGTACTTTTGCCATCCCCTTTATTCCATTAACTATAACATATTGCCAACAGCAGGCTATAAACTGTCTTAATCTGTCAGGATTTTCTTTATATTGTCCAGAATAGTTTTATTTGCACTTCTATTATATTTCCCAAGCGCGTTGGCATTTTTTTTCATCTGATTAAATGTCCTATAATCTTTCAATATTTTTTCTGCTGTAATGCCTGATTTCTGGGGAGATTGTACCCATACACCTGCTCCATTTTTTTCTAAAAATCGGGCATACCTCAATTCTTGTGCAGACCCAGCCTCAGGAGTTATAACAATCATTGGTTTACCAAGCGCAAGCGATTCTGCCATTGTCACCGAGCCTGGTTTCCCTATTATAATATCTGCCGCCCACATCAATTCTGCCATATTTTCTGCAACACCGAAAAAGTAATAAGGAAATTTTGATTTTAACCTTATATAATCCAGATTTTTCTTCCCTATCTCATTTTTGCCAAATACAACCAGAAGTTGGTGTGGCACATCCATATTCATAAATGATTTGAGAACGGATGCGTAATCTACCATTGTCCCGAGTAATCCGCCTGTTATTAATAATGTAGGCAGTTCTTCGTTGACATTCAATTTTCTCCTCATTTTTCTCTGGCTCATCTTGGTAACGCTCATAAAAGATGGCCTTATGGGGATACCTGAGGTTATAATTTTAGATTTATCTATACCATATTTTTCTATATCCCTCTCAATCTCAGGATGTGGAATATAATATTGTGAGATAGTAGGATGCACCCATAAACTGTCAATTGCATATCCAATAACCGCTGTATGGACAGGACAGGCAAACCAATAATTCAATAAGTCCGCAAGAACATTTATTTCAGGCTGGATAGAGAGAATAATATCCGGGGTATCTCCTATTCTCGTTAAGGTATCCTTTATAGGTTTCCTTCCAAATATGATGCGTGCACCAATTTTGTAAAGATTTAGCATTTTTGGGTCAGACTCGTTCAATCGTCCATATCCCTTTTTCCATATATTTTTAAGTTTCAGGTCTCCCAATCTTCCCATTGAATCCACAAATGAAGCCAGACGAGAGATATCAAGCAAATTTATTACAGTTGGGTCAAAGATATTATTATATTCTTGCTTTAGTGTATTATAAAGAGCAAGTGATGGGTATCTATGTCCACCCTTTTTAGAACTGTATAAAATCCAGACTTTATACCTTTTTTTCATAACTATTTTTCCCTCCCTTCGATTACGATTAAAGAAAAATCACCGATTTTCAGAAACATATCTCTTAACCCTTGCAATAGGGCAAGCCTGTTTTCTCTTAGTTTTTTATTATCAGTCATTACCAGCACCTTATCAAAAAAATTGTCTATGTATGTTCTCATTTCAAGTAAAATTTTTAATGCCGTTGCGTATTTTCTCTCTTTAATCTGCCTGTCAAACATTTTAAGATTTTCATTGAGATATTTATATAAATCACTTTCTGCTTTTTCTTCAAATAGGTTTTCCTTTATGTCAATAAAGTTTTTAACACCTTTCAGGATATTTGCTACCCGTTTTTGTCCAATTACAAGTTTTGTAAAATCCCTGCTGTCCAATCTCATTTGTGAGATGGCATTGGCTTTCAGGTATACATCTCTAATGTCATCTACACTTGCATTTATTACAGCGTCTGTTATATCATATCTAATACCTTTATTTAAGAGATATGCCTTTACCCTCTGGGAAATAAAGTTAATAATACCTGCTTCAATATCGGTATCGCCATTTAACATTTTTACTGCCTCTTTTATTAAAGATTTTATAGAAAAGTGAATATCTTTATTCATCAAAATTTCTATTACAGCATTGCCTGCCCTTCGTATGCCTAATGGGTCTTTTGAACCGGATGGTATCTTATTTAACAGGAATGCTGTTGCTATGGTATCCATCCTATCGCATATACCTATAATGGTATATTCAATACGCGAAGGTAATTTATCCTCGGGAAATCTTGGCAGTCTATGTTCAAATATACCCATTGCGACTTCGTTATCTATCCCTTCTGCAGTTGCATATTCTCTGCCTATAATGCCTTCAAGTCCTGTAAATTCCTTTCCATCTCTGATCATATGGGTTGTCAGGTCTGTTTTTGAAAGTTCTGCAATCTTTTTGACCAGGTTTTTTTTGCAGCCATTAATCAGTGAGCAGAGGGATTGAGAAAGTTTGGAAATTCTTAATGTTTTATCATACATTGTTCCAACACCCTGCAGCCAGGTGATTTTTTTCAGGTCTTCTATCCTATCCTTTAACTTCTTCTCTTTATCTGTATTCCAATAGAATAATGCATCTTCAAGCCTTGCCTTTAAGACATTTTCATTGCCCTGAATGATTTTGTCATTTTTATGGATATTTATCACCGAAAGAAATTTATTTAATAATTTTTTATTTTTTCTTAACGCAAAATATCTCTGATGCACTTTCATAGCAGTAATTATAACATCCTCAGGTAGTGTGAGATATTTTTTGTCAAATGTTCCTGAAATTACCTCTGGAAATTCTATAAGATTTGTCACATCCTTAAGTAATGTATTATCTTCTATAACTTCGGCTCTGATAGATTTCGCATAATTATTAAGTTTTTTCTCAATAATTTCCCTTCTTGTTTTTGGGTCAAATACTACGGAACCATTTTTCATCGTGCTAATATATTCATCTGCATCCTTTAGCTTTATACGCCCATTTGAGAGAAATCTATGCCCATAGGTATACTTGCCCGATACGATATTCCCAACCTTAAATTTTATTGTTTTATTGCCCATTATTGCAGTAATCCATCTTATAGGTCTTGCAAATCTGATTTCAGAATTATTCCATTTCATTGTCTTTGGAAACTCCATATTTTGGATAATTTCGGGCAGAGATTTACCAAGAATATCTGTTGTTTTTTCTCCCTTAACCATTTTTTTGACAAAGACAAATTGCCCCTTTTCTGTATCTTTTATAGATAGTGCATTGATATTCACACCTTTGCTCTTTGCAAAACCAATAGCCTGAGGCAAAGGTTTTCCATCCTTAAACGCAAATTTAGCGGGTGGTCCTTTATATTCAACTGTTTTATCCTTTGTTTTTGTTGCTACATCCTTTAACATTATGCCCATTCTTCTGGGTGTGTAAAAGTATTTATTTGACTTAAACGGAATTTTATTATCAGAAAGTTTCTCTAAAACTTTATTGAAAAATTGCTTTGCTGCGGATTCAAGATATGAAGATGGAATTTCTTCTGTGCCAATTTCTATTAATAGATTACTGCTCATTTTTTATCTTACGCCTCATAGTCTTTTTCTCCTTTTATACATTTTAATGCAACCTGATGTGCCATTTTTCTAATTCTCAGGATATAGTCCTGCCTTTCACTAACGCTCATAACCCCTCGAGCATCAAGGATATTAAATATATGGGAAGACTTTATTAAATAATCATAGGCAGGATAAATTAAGTTCCTTTGCAAAAGCCTGTGCACATCCCTTTCAAATTTTCCAAACATATCTCTATAAAAATCCGTATCTGCCTCTTCAAAATTAAATACAGAAAACTCGTATTCGGATTCCTTGAATATATCGCCCCATCGTACATTTTCAGACCATAGTATATCAAAAATATTATTTACACCTTGAAGATACATAGCAATTCTTTCCAATCCATAAGTCAATTCCACTGCAATGGGATTAATGTCGACGCCTCCCACCTGTTGAAAATATGTAAATTGTGTGATTTCAAGCCCATCAAGCCAGACCTCCCATCCTAATCCCCAGGCTCCAAGTGTTGGAGATTCCCAATCGTCTTCAACAAAACGAATATCACTTTTCAGAGGATTTATGCCCAATTTATAAAGGCTTTTAAGGTATAATTCTTGAGGAGCGTCAGGCAGTGGCTTTAAAATAACCTGATATTGGTGATACATCTGGAGTCTATTCGGATTTTCTGCATATCTGCCATCTTTTGGTCTTTTGGATACCTCTACATAGGCAGCTTTCCAATCGGGTTTTTCTAAAACCTTTAGAAATGTAGCGGGATTAAATGTTCCGGCGCCTACCTCGCCAGGATATGGAGTTAAAATTACACATCCTGCTTGTTCCCAGTATTCGTTTAGCTTCTTAATGATTTTTTGGAATGTTAACATTACATAAGTATAAGAGAAAATTCAACAAAGTCAAGGAAAAAACAGTTTCATTTTGGGAAAGTTCAGGGACGTAGGATAAAATTAAGGGTAAGGGAATTAAAGATAATGAGTAAAGAGAGCATTGCCCGATTAAGGACAACACTCTCCGAACTTGCGTCCTCCCGGGGGGCGATCTTTGTTTTTTTTCTGAAGAACAATAAACAACAAATCCCTTTTATAGACTTTATTATATCAATTTTTCACATAAAAAGTTATTTATAATTTACCAGCCTAAGAACAATCTTTCTGAAATTATTTTTATTATTAAAATCTTTATATACACTAACTAAACTTGCATTCTTTTTGTCTTGAATGAATTAAAAAAAACAAAGGTCGACCTCATAACAGCCTCAAAATCAGAAGGTTCATAAAAAAATATTATAAATGAAGTTAAGTTAGGGAAATTTGTGTAAAATACCTTGACAAATTGATATTAAATTTTAGTTTAATGATGAGTGAATAAAGACAGGTTAAGGTTGTCGATGGGGACGGTGCTTGACTCTATGACATTATAGTAATAATGAGACCCTGAAATGAATTCAGCATGACAATTCAGGGGCAGCATGATGTAAATGAAAGTTGTAGGAAGCGAAATAAACGACACGAAACACCAAGACGGTTCACGTTCGTTATGATTGATTTGGGATTTTTAATATAGATGAACTATCATTATAAACATAGGAGGTGATAATGAAAATTGTTGAATGTGTGCCAAACTTCAGTGAAGGTAGAAATAAAGAAACAATAAAATCTATTACAGATGAGATTGAAAAGGTAAAAGATGTAAAACTATTGGATGTTGACCCGGGCGCAGAGACAAACAGGACAGTTGTAACATTTATTGGAAGCCCTGAGGGAGTGAAGGAAGCAGCCTTTCAATCAATTAAAAAGGCTGCGGAGGTTATTGATATGAGAAAACATAAAGGTGCACATCCAAGAATGGGAGCAACAGATGTATGTCCATTTGTGCCTGTTTCAGGTATCACGATGGAAGAATGCATTGGAATTGCAAAAGAGGTAGGCAAAAGGGTGGCAGATGAACTAAATATACCTGTTTATCTATATGAAGAAGCGGCAGCATCATCTGATAGAAAAAATCTTGCTAATGTAAGAGAAGGAGAATACGAGGGATTACAGGAAAAATTAAAAGACCCAAAATGGAAACCCGATTTTGGCAAACCTGTATTTAACCCTAGAAGCGGTGCTACAATCATTGGGGCGAGGGAGTTTTTGATTGCATATAATATAAATCTGAACACCAGGGATAAAAAGATTGCCAACAAGATTGCATTTGAACTCAGGGAAAGAGGAAAGGCAAAAAGGGATAAAAACGGGAAGATTGTTCGTGATGAACAGGGAAATATTGTAAGGATACCAGGGAAATTTAAGTTTGTGAAGGCAATAGGGTGGTATATCCCTGAATATGGTTTTGCTCAAATTTCAATAAATTTCACAAATTATAAGGTATCACCTCCACACATTGTTTTTGATGCGGCCAGAGAAGAGGCAAATAGATTGGGAATTAGAGTAACAGGCAGTGAATTGGTCGGACTTATCCCAAAGGAGGCAATGTTAGAGGCTGGAAGATATTATCTGAAAAAACAGGGAAAATCTCCGGGTGTACCGGAAAAGGAGCTTATTAAAATGGCGGTGCTTTCATTGGGGTTGGACCAGATTGCACCATTTAAACCAGCGGAAAAGATTATTGAATATCAGATAGGTCAGGGCAATAAACTAATTGATATGAAAATAAACGATTTTACAGATGAATTATCCACGGATTCACCTGCACCAGGGGGTGGAAGTGTTGCGGCACTTGCGGGTGCACTTGCAGGAGCACTTGCCTCAATGGTAGCAAATCTTACTGTTGGGAAAAAGGGCTATGAAAAGAATTTTGAGAGGATGGGAGAAACTGCAATAAAATCACAGGAAATAAAGGATAAATTTCTTTCTCTTATAGATAAAGATACAGAGGTGTTTAATCAGGTTATGACTGCAATGAAAATGTCAAAAAAGACAGATAAGGAAAAAGCAGAAAGGGAAAAAGCAATCCAGAATGCAACAAAGGATGCAACATTTGTCCCCTTGGAGGTTATGGAAACCTGCAAATCTCTGATACCACTCATATCATATGTAGCAAAATACGGGAATAAAAATTCTATAAGCGATGCAGGGGTTGCGGCGTTGATGGGAATTTCAGCGGTTGAAAGTGCGTTTCTCAATGTAATGATAAACCTGCAAAATATGAAGGATAAAAAATTTGTTAAGGAAATAAAAGAAAAGGCAGTTCACATAAAAGAAGAAGTAAAAACAAAACTTGAAAAGATATACAAGGAAGTGGAAAAGGCAGTAGCGAGGGATGAGTAGCGAGTATATAGGGAAAAGAGAGGATGAGAAAGAAACAGTAATAGGTAAGAGGCAAGGGGTAAGGGGCGACAGGAAGTGAATGAGTAGATGAGGAAAGAATCAACGAACGTGTTCGTGATGGTGATTCGTGATTAACGAAACAAACGAGAAAAGACCGTGAGACGTAAGGAGTAAAATGTAAATAGTAAAAATGAGGAAAAAGATGAGATTGCCACGCAAAACTACAAGCAGGGAGTGGGCACTCGCAATGACAACTTTAACACGAATCACGGACACGTTTCACGTTCTTTATTGCTTTCCACTTCCCAGTTTATCTGGGAGTATGGAGTGCATTCACCGTGTGAATGCGTAGTTAAATGTAAGAGGCGTTTCCAAACGACGATAAAAAGGGATATTCCTTTTAGGCTGTCAGCTGGAAGCTGGAGGCTGGGAGATATATTCGAATTACGATTTACGCCTTACGAGATACTTCCGCATTCCGCAGAAATCTCGTGAAAATTTGTGGTTAACCTAACAGGAGGAAGAAAATGGGTATAAAGAACAATGTTGAAAAGATATTATCAGAAATACCAGAGGGCGTTATTCTGGAGGCGGCTGCCAAGACAAGGGCTGCCGAAGAAATTTTAGAGGCAATAGAAGCAGGCATAAAGATTATTGGTGAAAATTATATTCAGGATGCTGCGGGAGTCTACGGAATAGTTGGTAGGAAGGCAGAATGGCATTATATTGGTCACTTGCAAAAAAATAAGGTAAAAAAGGCAGTGGAGATGTTTGATATGATTGAAACAGTAGATTCTTTAAAGATTGCATCCAGAATTGATAGATATTGCGAAGAGATGAATAAGATTATGCCTGTGCTGATTGAAGTAAATAGCGGAAGAGAACCCCAAAAATTTGGAGTGTTACCTGAAGAAGTAGAAAGCCTTATTGAAAATATCTTGCACTTTGAGCATATAAGAATAATGGGCTTAATGACAATGGGACCCCGATTCGGAAATCCAGAGGATGCAAGACCCTATTTTCAGGAGACATACAAACTTTTTAAGAAACTGAAAGAGCAAGGCATTCCCGATATTGAAATGAAATATCTTTCGATGGGGATGAGCAATACATATAAAATTGCTATTGATGAAGGGGCAAATATCATTAGAGTAGGCACAAAAATCTTTGGTGAAAGGAAAAAATAGAAATAATGGGTAGATGGGTAAATGAGGAAAAAGCAAGGGAAGAAATATAAAGGGAGATTTTTATGAAACTGAGCAATGAAAAAGTAACATTTATAACTGGTGCTACAAGTGGAATTGGTGCGGCATTCGCCAGAAGATTTGCCCGAGAAGGATATGATTTAATTATTACAGGCAGAAGAGAAAAAATAATCCGAAATTTAGCAGGAGAAATTTCAAAGAAATATGGTGTAAAGGTAGATGTAATAATTTCAGAGTTGTCAAATGATGAAGATGTAAACTTATTAGTAGAGAAAATAAAACAGGAAGAGAACATAGAGGTATTGATAAATAACGCAGGTTTTGGTATTGGAAAACCATTTTATGAGGACGCGATAGAAAATCAAGAGAATATGGCAAAGGTCCACATCCTTTCTACATTAAAGCTTACCTATGCAGCAATCCCCAATATGATAAAGAAAAAAAGGGGTATAATCATAAATGTTTCATCAATTTCTTCTTTTTTCCCGTTGCCAGATGCTGCTATTTATAGTGGGACAAAGGCGTTCCTAAACAATTTCTCTGAATCAATCTACTTAGAATTAAAAAATAAGGGTATATATGTGCAATCTTTGTGCCCGGGTTTTACCAGAACTGATTTTCATAATAGGATGGGACTTAATAAAGGGGAGTTGAGAAATAGAGGGATTATAAGATGGATGTCTGCTGACCGCGTAGTGGAGTATTCAATAGAATGTTTGAAAAAAGGCAAAATTATTTGTATTCCCGGATTCTGGAATAAAGTCCTTGTCCTTATATCCAAAATTTTGCCCAGATTTTTATATTATAAAATTGTAATTGTAGCAAAAAATAAATAATAATATTTCTTATCTTTCGGTATGCTTTTTATTTTGTGAAAAAAATCCCTTGACAAATTAAAAATGGGCATTAAAATATAGGTATGAAAAGAAAAAAACCCGTTCCAACAGTAAAAAGATTATTGATGTATCTCCATGCACTGGAAAATTTTGTGGAAGAAGGGAAGGAATATATCTCTTCACGGGAGATTGCCCAGATACTTGAGATAACAGACACACAGGTAAGAAAAGACCTTGCCTTTTTTGGAAACATAGGGAAGAGAGGAAAGGGATATAGTGTTAATGCTATGATAAAGAAGATTAAAAAAGATTTTGGACTTACAAAGGGCGTAAATGTTATAATTGTAGGAATAGGTAATCTCGGAACGGCTTTACTTGCATCTGACCTTTTGAGAAAAAGAAAATTCAAGATAGTTGCAGGATTTGATTCAGATATGAGAAAGGTCTGCAAAGATTGCTGTGGGATAGGTATACATCCTGATAGTGAAATAACTACAATAGTTAAGGATACGGGTGTTAAAATTGCTATTTTAACTACTCCCGGGGAAGTTGCTCAGGAGGTAAGTGAAAAATTATACAATGCAGGTATTAAAGGCATTTTGAATTTTACGCCTGTAAAATTAAACCTTCCCTCCGATTGTGTGATTCATAATGTAGATTTTACTGTTGAATTAGAATTTCTTAAATACTTTATAGAATAATGCATATTTTTGGGCCTGTTCCCTCAAGAAGATTAGGCATTTCGCTTGGTATTGACCCAATACCCTTAAAAATCTGCACATACAATTGTATTTATTGTGAAGTAGGCAAAACAACAGATTTGACCATCAAAAGGAAAAACTATGTTTCTGTAAGTGTAATAAAAAAGGAACTATTAGAATACAAGAATACCCATAAGGATGTTCCAATAGATTATATAACCCTCTCGGGTTCCGGAGAACCTACCCTTAATTCAGAAATAGAAGGGATTATCCATACGATAAAAGAAATTTTCCCAAATGTGCCTGTGGCAATTTTGACAAATGGTTCACTTCTGTATATCCCTGAGGTTAGAAAAAGTCTTTTCTCCGCAGATGTTGTGCTTCCCTCTCTGGATGCCGCTACAAATAAGATATTTAAAAGGATAAATCAGCCTCATCCTGAACTTGATATAAAGATTATAACTGAAGGTATCATAAAATTCAGGGAAGAATATACAGGAAAAATCTGGCTGGAAGTTTTATTTGCAAAGGGTGTTAATGATAAATGGAGTGAAGTTGAATCCTTAAAAACTGCGATTGACCATATAAATCCTGATAAGGTACAGTTGAATACAGTAGATAGACCCCCTGCTTTTTCGCTTGCAAACCCTGTGGATGAGAATTTCCTGAAAAAGGTGAAAGAATATTTTGGGGAAAGGGCAGAAATTATTACAGATTTTAAGAGCAAAAGAGGATTTTCAGAGGATATTGGAGAGACAATATTGAAAGCGCTTTCAATAAGACCAATGACCCTTGACCAGTTGGAAGATTCTGTCAATCTCCATAGAGATGAGATATTAAAATATTTTGGGATATTTGAAAAGGAGAACAAGATAAAGGAGGTGATATTTTCTGGAAAGAAGTATTTTCAAGGCGTATGATATAAGGGGAAAATACCCGAATGAAATAAATGGAGAAACTGCATATAAAATTGGTAATGCCTTTTTGAGATATACAGAGGCAAAGCGGATTATCGTTGGGAGAGATGTCAGAAAAAGTAGTGATTTATTATTTAAAAGTTTCTCGGATGGAATAATAGACGGTGGAGGAGATGTTATAAGTATTGGGAGGGTATCTACACCTCTTTTAAGTTTTTCTGTGGGGAAGTTTCATATTCCCGGTGCGATGATTACTGCTTCTCACAATCCTCCTGAATACAATGGCTTTAAACTTATTGACAAGAATGTTTTACCCATAGGCTATGATTTTGGGCTAAAAATTATTGCTGATTATACCGATGAATTACATATTACAAAACATAAAGGTAGATTGGAAAAAACAGACATCACTCGGGAATATATAGATTTTCTTCTCAGCAAGATGGAAAACGAAATGAGAAGATTGAAAATTACAATAGATTATTCCAATGGGATGGCAGGTGATATATTTGAAATGTTGCTTTCAGAAAAGGGTATTACGCATAAATCTATAAACAGGACGCCGGATGGAAATTTTCCCGGACACGACCCAAATCCATTGCATTTTGAAAACTTAAAAGCGTTGCAGGAACTTGCTAAAAATTCAGATATAGGAATATGCTTTGATGGAGATGGTGATAGGGCTGTATTTTTAGATGAGAGTGGAGAAATAATCTCTCCGGATTTGATAACAGGTGTAATTGCTCAAGGCCTGGAGATAAAAAATCAAGTAGTGCTCTGTGATGTCCGAACATCAAAGGGTGTGCTTGAATTTATTGAGAAATCAGGAGGTAAACCTGAAAGGGTAAGGGTAGGCCATGCGTACGCAAGAAGAAAGATGCGAGAGGCGAATGCAATATTGGGTGGTGAACTTGCAGGACATTACTATTTTAGAGATATGTTTTACGCAGATAGTGGGATACTTGCTGCAATATTTGTTATGAATGCAATGATTAAAAACAATAAACCTTTGTCTGCTCTGGTTAAACCCTTAAAAAAATATTATTCAACAGGGGAACTAAATTTTAAGGTAGAAGAAAAAGACAAAATAATAAACCTTGTTGCGGATAAATTTTCAGATGGTAAAAAATCCAAGTTGGACGGGTTGACAATAGAATTTCGAGATTGGTGGTTTAACCTCAGAAAATCAAATACTGAGCCATACCTAAGATTAATAATAGAGGCAGATACTTCTGAAATATTAGAAGAGAAAAGGGATTTCTTAACTGGATTAATTAAAGATGGCTGAGATATTTGAAAAAATTGCACCATATTATAACGGTTTGATGCACGATGTTGATTATAAACAATGGGGTGAATACTTGCTTCGAATACTAAATCATTATCATTTTATTCCCAATGCTGTGCTTGATGTTGCCTGTGGGACAGCAAATTCTACACTGCCATTCTGGGAAGAATTCCCTAAGAGGGTGTTTGGGGCAGATATTTCACTTTCAATGTTGAAACAGGGTAAAAGCAAATTTCCCTTTTTACCATTGGTAAATGCAGATGTAAGGGCGCTTCCATTTTATAATAAATTTGACCTTATTACCTGTATATTTGATTCACTAAATTATATGCATACGGAAGATGATTTATCAAAGGCATTTTCTTCTGTAAGGGACTCAATTTCCAAAGGTGGACTTTTTATATTTGATATGAATACAGATTATGGATTAAGGTATATAAATAATTTAGGCACGCTGAATAAGGATAGTGGAAATATTATATCAATCTGGCGACATTATTATAAAAAAGATAAGAAAGAACTTACTCTTCATATATCAATATTTCCCAAAAAGGGTGATAAAATAGGGAGGATAGATGAGGTTCATACAGAGAAGGCCTATCCTGTAAGTACAATTAAGACCCTTTTAGCCAAGGCATTTTTTGTATTATTAAATACATATACCTGTTTTTCCTTTAATCCTATAAATCCAAAAACGAAGAGAATCCTGTTTGTAGCAAAAGCAATATAGAGGGTTAGAAGAAAAGACAGCCGAGAGCCGATAGCAAAAATCCGCTTACAGCTAACCGCCATTGCCAGATTGATGTAGGAGGGGCTTCCCAGCCCCGATAAAAAGGGATAAAGACGCTCACGAAATACGATTTTTTACTTCTTACTTCTTACGCCTTACAATTTACGCTTAATAATTTTTCTCTATTCTGACAGTTATCCCCAGTGCTTTCAATCTTTTGAGAAATTCATAGGTAAAATCCTGATTTTTGCCCAGAACTTCTAAGGGAACAACGCCTCTTTCTTCTATTAAACCATCAAGAAACATAGAACTTGCAGCGACAGCAGGGTATCCTGTTGTGCGAGACATAGCCGTTTTATCCTTTTTACCCTTTTCAATTAAAGAAAATTTCAGTTTTTTCTTTCCATTTTTGACTATAATTTCAAATATTACAAGGTCTCTTGAAGTGCTTTTGAGGTGGGACAAAATTTTTGCAGTGAACTTTCTGGGTTTAATCTTGCATTTTTTATCTATAAGGACAGGGGTATTCTCAAATAATCCTAACTTTTTTAAGGTGTTAATAAGATTTGAATGCCCTTGATATCTAATTGTTCTCTCTTCCATATTTTTTATAGGAAGTGTATAGAGAATTGTGCGAAGTCCGTCTGTAAGGAATGATTCAAGATTTTTATATTCACCAATAGATTCAGTTTTTGTATCTGAAAGCGCAGGAACCTTTACAATTTTACTATTGCGTTTTATCCTTGCAACTCTTGTGTATTCGTCAATCAGGTCTTCGGGTGACCAGGTGATTTCATAATTGAATGGAGGTATTGGGTGGAGTGGTATGCCCCCAACCTTTATAATCAATGTGTCAGCACCATTGAGTATGGAATAACCAAATCCTGAAAGGAGACTGCCTAAACCAGGGGCAAGTCCTGCATCAGGTATTACAAGAACACCATTTTTCTTTGCTTTCTTATTTAACATAAGTGGATTTTCTTCTGTAAAGGAAATACTTATAACAGAAATCTTTTTTTCAATACTCAATTGCATTGCTTCCATTCCTAAAAAAGCAGGGAGGGCATCTATCATAAGATTAAACAGGGGAAAATTGTCCTTAAATTTTCGGAAATCCCTTTTCCTTTTTTTAATACCAGAAGGCAGTTTTTCGAGAGATTTTTTATTGATATCCCAGACTTCTATAATATAACCTGATTTATATAAAGATTCAGCAATAATATTTCCCTGCCTGCCAGCGCCCAATATAAGAACTTTCTTTTTCATCAGAAAAGCTTAAAGATTATCAATGATTTTCCAATGGTTATCCCATTTTCCTTTTCTTTCTCCCAATGGATTCAGTTTAATAAAATCTTTAGGAATGGTATCATCTGGTGCAGGGAGTTGGATTCCAATTTGCTCGAAAATATATCCTAATCGTGCAATCAGACTTTTATCGTTAAACCTGAGGGCATAATCTAAAAGCCGTTCAATTGATAAATCAGGCATAGATTTTTGTATAACATCTATAAAGTCTTTTATATCTACGCCATAATTTAATTCAATCATACAATCCAGAAGTGCTTTTTCTATATCCGCAATAAAAATTTCTTCGTTATCTATTTCCTGACTGTGATAACCGAAAAAACGGTAGGGTTTTAATGTGACATACTTGAAATTATATGAATGGAATGTAAGTGGGCTTTTTCTTTTTGGAGTTGCAATGAATATTTCTTTTAAGTCTGTGTCGTCTATCAGACAGTAATGGATTAGGGCCGTTTTGAACGATATATATGAGGGTGTTATTGTCTTTATACATACAGGAAGCGGATTTGAACTCTCTGTTTCTTCTACAAGATATTTACCCTTTTCTACCTCTTCAATCAACCCATTTTTTTTCAATCTGAATATAATCTGGGCTGCATAGTTTCGAGAAACATCAAAGAGTTGTGCAATGACATCAATAGAAATAAAAGTAATCCTTTCCTCTACGAGATTTTCATATATACTGTCTATTGAATGGCTTTCATCCTTAACCATAATAATATATAATAAATAAAAAAGCAAAAATGTCAAGAAAAAAATAGATTTTTCGGAAAAATATAGTTATAACTTCTCGGAATTTCGGGTATTACAGTATTTTTTCTATCTTAAAATATTTTTTCTGTATTTCAGGGGCGTTTTTTATGATTTTCCCCGATGTTGTGTCTTCTTTGATTTTATCTTCTTTTTCCTTTGTTGTTTTCAGAAAAGGATGTATAGTGGGTTGAACATTATGGATATTTATTTCTTTTAATACTTCAATAAATTTTTTAATATCTGTGAAGTCTTTCTCTAATTTTCCTTTTTCTTCCTTTTTTAGTTTTATAGAAGCAAGTTGAGCAATCTTTTCAATCATTTTTTTGTTGTTTTTTAAGGAAACTTGTCCTTATTGTTTTTACTTCTCCAGAGAAATTTACCTTTGCCTTTTGTTTGATACCTTTACCTTCTACAGAGATAATCTTTCCTTTACCAAATACTGAATGATTGACATAGTCTCCTGAGTTGAAACCTTCTTTATTTATTTGCTTTTCCTCTTTTTCCTCTTTTTCTTCTTTTTCTTCCTCGAAACCTGTAATGTATTTTTTCGGTATTTCTTTCAAAAATGGAGACGGTTTTCTCTTTAAAAAACCTGTCAATGATTCTCTCCCACAGGTTGCTGAGAGATAAACCTTTTCTTTTGCCCTTGTTAACGCTACATAAAACAACCGCCTTTCCTCTTCAACATTATCTTCTTCTATAGAAAGGTAATGAGGGAAAAGATGCTCATTTAAGCCAATAAGAAAAACAATAGGAAATTCAAGCCCCTTTGCATTATGAATTGTCATAAGGCTTATTTCATCGTTTAATATCCATCCGTCAACATCTGAATATAAAGAGACTTCTCGTATATAATTTTCACAGGATTTATCTTTATTTTGCATTACAAAATTTTCCACAGATGCTACAAGTTCTTTGATATTTTCAATTTTTTCTTTTGATAGTTTATCTCCAATCTGTGATAACCTTTCAATATATCCCGTTTTTTCAATTACAACATTCAGGGCATTATATACATTATCAGTATTTTTTTGAATTGCCTTTATAATCTTGGACAACTCGTATATCTTTCTCTGCTGAGATGGAGTCAAATTTTCAACCTTTTTTACATTCATTACTGCTTTCCCGAAACTCATACCGTTTTTTTTGCCAAATTCGTCAATCTTTTCAAATGTTTTTTTGCCTACCCCGGATATAATATTTAATATTCTTTCATGAGAGATTCTATCCTCAGGATTTATCGCTGATTTGATATACGCAAAGATGTCTTTTATCTCCTTTCTTTCATAAAATCTTATCCCTCCTACAATTTTATAAGGCAAATTATACCTTCTTAACATTTCTTCAATTGCACGTGATTGTGCATTTATCCTGTAAAGTATAACAAAATCTTTGTTTTTCTTTCCCCTTTTCTTCTCCTCAAAAATTTTTTTAATCACTTTCTCAGCCTCATTCCTTGGGTCATAGCCCCAGAAGAATGTGAGTTTTTCCCCTGCTGATTTTTTAGTTTTTAGCCTTTTCTCTTTTCTCCTCTTGTTATTTTTAACAACAGAAAGTGCGGCAGATAAAATATTCCCTGTAGACCTATAATTCTGTTCAAGTACGATAACCTTTGTTCCATCAAAATCATTCTCAAAATTCATTATATTTCCAATTTCTGCCCCTCTAAATCCATATATGGATTGGTCATCATCACCAACTACCATTATATTTCTATGTTTTTTGGCAATATGATTAAGTATTTTGTATTGGGCATAATTTGTATCCTGAAATTCGTCTACAAGTATATGTAAAAATTTTTCTGCATATTTATCTCTTATTTCCTGATGTTCCTCAAACAAGGATACTGTATTAAATAAAAGGTCATCAAAATCCATAGCATTATTGTTTTTCAGGGTTTTTTGATATATCTCATATACCTTGACTATAATCTCAGAAAAGTCATCCTTTATTTCTATTTCATTCCATGGAATTAAATAACTTTTATATCTACTGATTTTCCTTATTATATCTTTGGACTCAATTTGGTTCTTATATGAAAGTCCCTTTAATATCCCTTGAATTATGTTTTTTCTATCCTTATCGTCACAAATTGTATATGTGCTTGTATATCCCAACTCTGAGGCATTTTTTCTGAGAATTCTTGCACAGAGAGAATGGAATGTTCCCATCCATATACCTGAAGCCTTGCTATCTGCCAATTTATAAATCCTGTCTTTCATTTCTGCCGCCGCTTTGTTTGTAAATGTCATTGCAATTATCCTATCGGGAGGGACATTTTTATCTATAATAAGATATGCTGCCCTTCTTGTTAAAACCTTTGTCTTACCACTACCAGCACCAGCCAATACCAGTAATGGCCCTTTTTCATAAGTGACAGCCTTTTTTTGTGGAGGGTTTAATCCCTGAGTAATTAATGTTCTGGTCAAATTTTGCCTCCTTTCCATCTTAAAACTGGTGTTAATGATATTTTTGGTTTATATCTAAGAATTTTATTTGATACATTCATCAGGGTTCTGCCATAATTTTGAGCAGTTTTAAATGTTCTGTGTTTTCTTACTGCCTTTATTGTTTCCTTAAATAACCATTCAGGTCTTAAATAAAATGTTGCATATGACTTAAAAAGCAGGTACTGCAATTGATTAGGGGCTAAAAAATCTGTTCTGAATACACTGTGTGCCCCGTCAAATAGGTGCCAATCTTTCGCAAATATCCTATTTTTTACAAATTCGAAAAGGGCAGTTCCCGGATATGGTGTGAGTATGGAAAACTGGGCGGCATCCGGCGAGAGTTCTTTCGCAAATGTGATTGTTTTTTCAATCATCTTTTTTGTTTCTTTTACTGCTCCGAGCATAAACGATGCCCATACCTTGATGCCGTATTTTTTTAACAGATTCACAGCCTTTATAAATACATCTTTCCCTTCCTTTTTATGATAAAATTTTAGAATTGTATCATCGGGGCTTTCCATCCCAAGAAATACCATATATGCGCCCGATTTTGCCATTAACTTTACCATATCTTCATTTTTTGCAAGGAGGTCTGCCCTTGATAGTGCCCACCACGGCATCTTTATATTTCTTCTAATGAGTTCTTCACTAATTGCAATGGTCCTTTCGGCATTCAATGTAAAATTATCGTCCACAAAATCAATGGCTTGATACCCATAGTCGTATTTCAACCTTTCCACCTCATCTACTATGTTCTTTGGTGAGCGTGCTCTCCATTTTCTTCCTGCAAAAAGGGAAGATGAGCAAAAGAAACAGTTAAATGGGCACCCTCTGGAACTTACTATTGTAGCCATTGGCATTTCATTTAAATGTGTGTGGTATTTGTTTAATTTTAGTAGTTCCCTTGCGGGAAATGGCAAATCATCTAATGGTTGAGGTGGCATAGCATTTGGAGTTCTTACAACTTTGTTATTTGATATATAAGAAATACCCTTTACATCATTTACTGACATTCTCTTTTTCAAATGTTCAAGTAAGTTTAAAAATGTATATTCGCCTTCCCCCCTTATAACAAAGTCCACATATCCTGTTTTAAGCACATCTTCATCAAGAAAGGTTGGATGATAGCCACCCATCACAGTGATTGCACCACTTTTCTTTGCTTCTTCTGCAATACTAATTGCCTCAGGATATGTGGGAGTTAAGGAAGAAATTCCAACAACAGCATAATTTCCATAATCAATAGGTGAATCATCCACATTCTTATCCCTTATTTCAACTTCGTAATGGTGCTTTTTTAGTACTGCGGCAATATAAGTTAGACCGAGGGGTGGCATATCAGCCCCCACTTCTGAATACAAATCAGTGGCGGCAGGATTAACCAATAAAACTTTCATTTTTCTCCTATTCTGTTATAGACGCAAGGAATCTTTGTACCCTTTTATCATCAGGGTTAAGTTCCAACGCCTTTGTTAATGATTTAAGTGCCTGAGGTATATTATGGTTATAAAAATATGCATTCCCTAAATGGTAATATAGGGCAGCATCCCTGGGGGAAATCGAGGCTACTTTCTCTAAGTGTTTAATCGCTTCAGTATATTTTCCCATTGCATTTAATACAATACCTAATTGATAATTTGCAATAATAGACTCATCATTCTTTTCAAGGAGTTTTTCAAAAGATTCCAGAGCCTTCTGAAGATTCCCTCTGTGATACCAGACAATTCCCAGCCAATAGTAAGCCATAATAAACTCAGGGTTTAGCTCAAGACATTTTTTGAGCATTTCAATTGCCTTCTGGGTATATGCAGCTCTGTAATATGCAATTCCCAATGCATAATATGTATCCGGGAAATCACCCTTCATCTCCAAGGATTTTTCGTATGCCCCAATTGCATCATCTATTCTTCCCATAAGGTAGTATAAATCTCCCAATTCTTTATACTTATAGGGTCCTGGTCCACCAATTTTTATTGCGTTTCGAATCGCATTCATAGATAATTTTATCTTTCCTTTCATTCTCCATTTGCAATGTATAGACAGGTAATACTCCTCTGTGTCCTCATTTAACGGAAATCCACAATAGGGACAAAATGTATATTCGCTTGAGACCTCTTTCCCGCAATGCCTACATTTCATATTTTCTCCTTAAAATGGAGGTTCAATACCGATTTCTTTACCTATATCTTGCATTGTCTCTACAACTTTGTAGTATATATCTACTACTTCCTGGTGTATGTCTTCCTGTTCAAACTCCTTTTCGCCGTGGATATAAATTCTCGTTTTACCTTCAGTCTTTTCTGATGCCTTTATTGTCCTGATTAGTTTGTCCATATTTTCCTTGAACATATCCTTTGGAATAAAGGCATCAATGTTTATAGCACCAAAGAAATGGCAGACATTTGCTGGTTCACCCTTTTTACCGTATACAAAAGGACCAAATGCACCGCCTGAAAGCACACCTGTCAGAATTTCCACAATCATACCAAAACCATATCCCTTATGTCCACCTGTTTCTTCTTCACTACCGCCAAGTGGGAGAAGCCCCCCGCCTGCCCTTTCCAACAAGTTTTTCAGAACCTTATCAGGGTCATCTGTGGGTTTACCTGTTTCGTCCGTTGCCCATACAAGGGGTATCTTTTTTTCTTTTCTCGCATATACTTCTAATTTACCTCTTGGCACAGTGCTTGTTGCCATATCTGCAACAAACGGTCTTTCCTGTCCAGCAGGTGCAGCAATACTTATGGGGTTTGTTCCTATCATCATTGTTTTACCAAAGATGGGAAGCACAAGAGGAGCAGAATTTGTTGTTGAGATACCTATCAAGTCCTCTTTCAATGCCATCATTGAATAATATCCTGCAATCCCAAAGTGATTAGAGTTATGCACCGCTGCAAACGCTACATTGTTTTTCTTTGCCTTTTCAATGACAAGTTTCATTGTCTTGTATGAAACAGGCTGTCCAAGACCATCTTCTCCTGAAACCAAAAGTGTATTTGCTGTTTCCTTTTCAATCCTCATTTCTGCCTTTGGTTTCATAACACCATTTTTGATACCTTTTACATATCTTCCTAATCGGGCTACTCCATGAGAGGATATCCCCCTTCTGTCAGAGGCGATAAGGACATCAGCGGTGATTTCCGCATCCTCTTCACTCATTCCAAGTTTCTTAAAAACATCTACTACAAAACCCTTTAATACATCAATTCTAATCTTCTGATATTCTTCCATAATACCTCCTTGTTTAATAAGTTAGAAGTAGGAACTGAGAAGTGGGAAGTAAAAAATCGTTAAGCGTAAATCGTAATTCGTTAATCGTAATAACAACGCTTATTTTATCCAACATCTAATATCCTCTTACATTTCACAATTTACGCCTCACGCTTCACGGTCTTTTTCCATTCTTTTAACAACTTCCCGGGCAAATTCTGAAGTCTTAATGGGTTCTACACCCTGCATTTGTCTTGCAAGGTCGTATGTTACCTTTTTATCCAGAATTGTTTTTTCAATTGCATTTATGATGATATTTGCTGCTTCATTAAAACCAATATATTCAAGCAGCATCACACCTGATAGGATAAGAGAAGAAGGATTAACCTTATCCATTCCTTTGTATTTTGGTGCAGTCCCATGTGTTGCTTCAAACAATGCAATGTAATCTCCAATATTTGCTCCTGGTGCCATTCCAAGTCCCCCCACCTGGGCAGAACAGGCATCAGAAAGGTAATCTCCATTTAAGTTTGGTAAGACAATCACATCATATTCATTTGTTCTTGTTAATACTTGCTGGAGCATATTATCTGCGATTCTGTCTCCCACCACTATTTTGCCTTCGGGAACTTTTGTGAGTTTTTTCAATTCCTCTTCTGTTATTGTTTGATTGGCAAATTCCTGTTTCGCTACCTCATAACACCAATTCTTAAATGCGCCTTCTGTATATTTCATTATATTTCCTTTATGCACAATCGTAACAGATGACCTTTTATTCTCTATGGCATATTTTAATGCCTTTCTCATCAATCTTTTGGTAGCAAATTCACTTATAGGTTTAATGCCTATTCCGGAATCGTTCCTTATATTTGTATTTAAATTCTGATTCAGGAATCCAATCAATTTTTTCGCCTCAGGACT
>WFRC01000074.1 GCA_015486685.1 Caldifarciminota bacterium | reverse complement strand
TGGATATTATCCGTTCAAAATATCTCATTCCGGAGAGGGCATCCTTCTGTAAAATTCCCGTATAATATGCTCTTGCTGCGGGGGCTGGAATATTTTGAACATATTGAAGTGCAGCCTTTCTATCTCCTGTATAAATAAAACTTAATACTATAAGTATCATTTTCCCTCCATACTTTCTCGTTTATTTAGTCTATTTAGTCTGTCTGGTCTATCTGCTTCATTTATGTCATGCTGACCCTGAAACCAGTAATGTTATGCTGAACTTGTTTCAGCATCACTCTCTTTCTTAACTAACATATAAATAACAAAGATCAAAAGCCACAGAAAATGTCATTGCGAGTGCTTCTACTCTGAATTTCGTTTTGCGAAGCAATCTCTCTGTTTCGTTTATTTTGCTAACGGCTAACTGCCAACAGCTACCTGCTAATTTCCTCATCCTTCATCCTCCATTCTTCATTCTCCATCCTTTCGCTGGCAGCTGGAAGCCCATATTTTCTTCCTTGAATTGCTGGCAGCTATTTTGTCTCATCTACCCATTTACTTCCTACATTTTTCACTTTGCATTTTTTATTTTGCATTTAATTACAGTTCCCTCAGATTTTCTTGTGTTTGCAGCCACCATTGAAAATAAACATCTGCTGCAGTATCGCTATATGAAATAGATTCAATATATAACTTACTATAATATAAACTGTCAGGCCTTATAATATAATAATATCCCGCATATAATTCTTCACCAGAGGTATATCCTTCAAGGGGTGCAGTGGTAAGGTTTTCAGCAGTCATATAAACTCCGTAAGGAGCGAAAATTCGAAGATTGCCAGAAATGTTATCAACAATAAAATATCCGTAATATTCTGATGAAATATAAAAATCATATCTCTGCTCATCACCATCTGCAACAGTGATTTCATCATATCCCTGGTCTACACCATTCGAGGGCTGATGTTTAATCCCACACCCTGAAAAGACTAAAATGAGCGCCGCAATAATCACACTTCCAATCAAATTTTTCTGTTTCATAATTACACTCCTTGCATTTATATCGTGCGTTACCTATTACATTATCCTGAAATTTCACTGCAATTTCCAATGCCTTATTTTTATCTGTTTTTTCATATACCTGAAAAAGGAGATACAGTATTTGATTGTTGGGTCTCGCTTCATATATCTGTTCTAAAATATCCTGTGCCTTCTTAAAGTTTCCTTGATTTATTAAGATATTTGCATACAACATAATAATCTCCGGTTCAAGTGGTGACTTTTCTAAAATCCCTTCATAAATCTTTGCAGCCTCACTGAATTTGCCCGTTTCAAATAGAATTTCTTCAATCTTTGTTCCCACAAGGAAAGCAGCCTTTGGCACCTTTTGAATAAAGTTCTTCCATTCATTTAGGGCAAAAGATTTATCCCCATCTTTATATCCGATTAATCCCTTTACATAATGGATAAAGGGATAATCTCTATCATACCTTTCCGCCGTTTTTATAAAGGATTTTGCCTTATCTATGGATGTATCCACAAGTTTTCCTGCAACATAGGTGCAGTATTCAGCCATCCCTTTCTTTGCATCCTTCTTCTCAAGGGTTAAAGTTCTTTTCTTTTCTTCCTTTGCCTTATCCCATTCACCAATATTTTCATAAAAATCAAGTAAATCCTTGTGCAATGAGATGTCCTGAATGCCTGTGCGAAGCAATTTCTGAATATACACTGCCGCTTCTTTATATTTTTCCAATGCCTTATAATCAGCCATTAAACTTTTTAGAACCCGCTTCTTTTCTGACGAAGGAAGTGCAGGTTTTACCATTAAGTTCTGGTGAATCCTGAGAGCCTTTTCCGGACTCCCATCTTCCCGTAGCAGGTCTCCTAACCTTAAATATGCAGCAGTATTATTCTGGTCCTTTTCAAATGCCTTTCTAAAATAGGCAATCGCAGTTTCTCTATCATTATCTAATAGTGCCTCTAATCCCTTTATATATTCTTTACTCTGATTTTTGCGGGCAGAAGGCTTTCTTCTCATTACTGCAAGCACCCATAGAACGACAAAAAGAAATATAAGGATAAATGTTAAGTAAATCACTCTTCTTCCTCCGAAATTTCTGTTGTTTCCGTTTCTTCAAGGGGAATACTTTTTACTGCTTTTAGTTCATCTTCTAACTTTTTTATCAACTTATTCTTCTGCCACATTTTATGCCTTATATGGATTTCGTTTATCATTGCAATAATAATCGTAACAAATGCGCCCACCAATAATGCCTCAATCAATAAGAGCGTAAGAGAAATGTTCTCATAATGCCACTTCAAGAATGCAAAATTTACAATGGTGTTTCCATTCTGGGTACCTATTATAATACCCAGAATAATAAATATTGCCGATACAATTACCATAATAATGCCCATTCAAACCTCCTTCGTTTGTTTCACAAACATATAAATAGTTAAAGGTAAAAGGTTAAATGTTAAAGTTAGAAAATTAAAAAGAAAGTACCCACTCTTCCCATTTGCATTTTTTTAACCTGCAATTTTCAACCTTAAACCTTTAACTGTCCTTTTTCTTTCAACTACCTTTATATTCTTTATTAATAAAATCTTTCTCATTGTCAAGTAAAAAATACTTTTTTTCTAATTTTTTTTTGTTTTTGGGGGTCAGTCATTAACAATTATCATTTTCCATTATAAGGAATATAACGGAAGTTATGAGTTACAAGTATACGCAAGATATACGCAAGATATTGAAAAATTGGGGGAATTTTAAGAAAACAATAGAAAAGCACCGGAGTTCTTCATCCTTACAATTATACGATATATAAGTTTTTGATAATCAATGATCAAGACTAAAGGAAAAGACAAAAATGATAATTGTTAATGACTGACCCCCTGTTGTAAAATAGAAAATTCTTGACTTTTTGAAAAAATTTTATATAATGCAAATATAAAAAGGTGGTAGGAAGTAAAAGAAAGGTTGAGAAAAGAAGAGTGAATGAGGAAAAAATTAACAAACGTGTTCGTGGTGGTGATTCGTGCAAAACGAAAGAGAAAAGAACGTGAAGCGTGAGGCGTAAAGCGTAAGGAGATAGAAGATATTGGATGTTAGATGTTGGATAAAATAAGCGTTGTTATTACGATTAACGATTTACGCCTAACGATTTTTTACTTCCCACTTCTCAGTTCCTACTTCTAACTTATTAAACAAAGGAGGTGTAATGAAAATAGAGTTTCAGGGCGCAGCAAGGACCGTTACAGGTTCAAAACATATACTGCATATTAATGGTAAAAATATACTATTAGATTGTGGATTATTTCAGGGAAGAAGAAAAGAGGCAGAGGATGTTAATAGGAATTTCCCGTTTATCCCTTCTGCTATATCTGCAATGTTTCTTTCCCATGCACACATTGACCATTCGGGTAATATCCCTAATTTAGTAAAATATGGGTATTCAGGGAAAATATATACTACTCCTGCGACCGTTGACCTCTTGAAAGAGATGCTCCTTGACAGCGGACATATACAGGAAAGGGATGCGGAATATGTGAACAAAAAGCATAAAAAAAAGGGTTTGCCAGAGATAGAACCCTTATATACTGTAAAAGATGCAGAAAAATCCCTTGATACATTTATCCCATTACCGTATCATAAAACATTAAATCTTGATAATCTGAATATTACACTCTATGATGCAGGACATATTCTCGGGTCTGCTCAAATTTTGATTGAGGCAGAAGGAAAGAGAATCTTGTTTACAGGGGATTTAGGAAGGGATGAATTACCCATTATCAGAAATCCTGAAAAAATCTCTGATATAGATACTCTTATAATGGAAAGTACCTATGGAAACAGACTTCATAAAGACATAGAAAATGCAAGGAAGGATTTCAAAGATATTGTGAGTAAGGTATTCCAGCGAAAGGGAAAGATTATTGTCCCTGCATTTTCCGTGGGAAGAACACAAGAAATTGTATATACACTGGATATATTATATCGTGAGAACAAAATGCCCCATATACCTATATATGTAGATTCTCCACTTTCTGTTAATGTTACAGAGGTATTCAGCAAACACCCTGAATGTTTTGATAAAGAAGCACTTGAAGAATTTAGAAAAGATGGCAACCGGTTCGGATTTGGAGAAATTACATATATCAGAGATACAAAAGATTCTATTGCATTAAATAAACGAACAGACCCAATGATTATTATCTCAGCAAGTGGTATGTGTGAACATGGTAGAATTTTACACCATCTGAAAAATAATATACAGAATCCAAGAAATGCAATTCTCATTGTAGGCTATCAGGCAGAAAATACACTGGGCAGAAGATTGGTTGAAAAGGAAAAAAATGTGCGTATATTCGGAGAGGAATATAACAGAAAAGCAGAGGTATTTGTTTTGAATGAATTTAGCGCACATGCGGACAGAAATGGACTTTTGAAAAAAGTAAATGAAACAAATCCGAAAAAGGTTTTTCTTGTCCACGGTGAACCCACTCAGATGGACTCACTGGCTCAGGAAATAAAGAAAAGGGGATATGATACCTATACACCAAAACCAGGAGAAATACACACACTCTGAGGTTAAAAGTTTTGCATTCTATCTTAAGGCAGAAAGGGGAGCAAGCAATAATACACTTGATGCATACACAAAAGATGTTGAGCAGATGCTCTCATTTGTCAATAAACCTATCCAGGATATTACATATGAAGATATCCAGAGATTTTTGAGAAATCTTAAAAAAATAGGACTGTCGCCAAAATCTATTGCAAGAAAGGTATCCTCTATCCGCATATTTTTTAGATTTCTGGAGAGTGATGGAAAAATTTCAGAAAATCCTGCTGAATTACTTGAAGCCCCAAGGCTGCCGAGAAAACTCCCTGACACCCTTGAACCCGAAGAGGTATTTAAGATTATTGAGGGTTGTGTTCCTGATACACCTTTAAAACAAAGGGATAGGGCATTTCTGGAAACTCTTTATGCAACAGGAATGAGAATTTCTGAAATTCAACACCTGAGTATGGATAATCTTTTTCTTACTGAAAATTTCATCCGTATTACAGGAAAGGGGAATAAAGAAAGACTTATACCTATTGGAGAAACTGCAAAGAAATTTCTCATAACATATATTTCAGATGCCCGGGAAAAATTAAAAAAGGGAGAGATTGATAGAATATTTTTGAATAGGTTTGGAAAAGGACTTTCAAGGATGGGGTGCTGGAAGATTATTAAAAAATACACCCAAATTTCCGGGATAAAAAAACATATTACCCCACATACATTCAGACACTCTTTTGCAACGCATCTGCTTGAAGGTGGTGCAGACCTGAGAGCCGTTCAAATGATGCTGGGACATAGCGACATATCCACAACACAGATATATACCCATATTGATAGAGAGTATTTGAAGGTAGTAATAAAGACATACCATCCAAGGGGATAGAAAAAAATCCAAAACCTCTCTACTATTTTTCTCACTTTTCTTTCAATTTTGCCCTTGACTATTCTCAAAAATATTTTATCATAACCTTATGAAAAAAAAGGCATTTAATCCGTTTAAGGTAAAAAAATGTTTTATCTAATATTAATATCATTATTATCTACTCCCATACAAATGGTAAGGGTAAAATACAGTGGCGGAGGAGACTGGTATAATGACCCATCTATTATTCCGAATATGATGTCAGAGTTTGAAAAAAGAACGGGCATACCAACAAAAAAACAGGAGGTCGTCCTTTCCCTTGATGATGATAAAATATTTTCTTATCCTATTCTATTTATTACAGGACATAGCAAAATTGTATTAAGTGATAAAGAATGCAAGATGTTAAGAAGATATATTGAGAATGGTGGATTTGTCTATGCAGATGATGACTACGGTATGGATATGTATATAAGACAACAAATAAAGAAGGCTTTCCCTAACCATCAATTAACAGAAGTGCCATTTGACAACCCTATATTTCATATATTCTATAATTTTTCAAAAGGACTTCCTAAAATTCATGAACATTATAAAGGACCACCGCATGGTTATGGAATATTCATTGATGGAAGGCTCTCTCTGTTTTATACATATAATACAAATATAAGTGATGGCTGGGCAGACCCGGATGTGCATAAAGACCCTCAGAAAAAAAGGGAAGAGGCATTTAAGATGGGAACAAATATAATCTATTACGCAATTACCTATTAAGGAGGAGCAAAAAATGGGCTACGAGGAACTATTCTATTCGTCAAGAGAACTATTCACTGAGGATAAAGAAAAAGAGATATTTGAAGCCCTCGTTAATTCCTGGGGAAAAGGCAGAGATTCAATCATTATTCAGACCACAGACATTCAATCTATAAATGAATATCCATTTGCAGTTGGTATAGGTGTCGCAGGTATTGATTGGGCAGGATTGGCAGATGCAACAATGGGAATTTTACATCAATATGGATGGAATCTATATTATGTTAAAGGAACAGTGGTTAGCGTGAAGGAATATTCCATTGCCATACTCATTGCCGCAATTAAGATTGAAACACCAGAAGAAAAGGCAAAATTTACCGAAAAAAAACAGGAATTAGAAAAAAAAATAAAGGATGCATCAAAGGGAAGTATTGCAAAAAAAATCCTTTTATCCATTGAGGTAGAAAGGCTCACAATATATGAAGAGGTTGTAAACATTATACAAAGGGGTGCGAGAAAATCAGAAATTTCTGCACTGTTAAATGAAGAGGGTGAAGCAATTAAATTCTTTGCTTCAAGACCTATGGCTTATTTAAGAGAAAGAGCCCCTTCAACTATTGCAAAACTCATTATCAATAATTTTAGAATCCAGAAAATGGTAAGGGATAGCCATGGCCAGATACAGGTGCATATTGAAAATTTGAAAACATTCAAGGAAGAATTAACTGGAATTACGATTGGTGCTTATGAGAGGGACTACAAACTAAAAGATTTTCTGGATGCATTAAATTATGTCGTGCCCGGGTTCAGATTGATGTATAACAAAGAATTTTCTACTGGTGATGGTATATTGTTAACGAGACTGGAAATTTCAACGCCTGCGGGTAAATATTATAAAAGGGATGCCCATAGAAAGATAAAAAGGGCTCTTGAAAATCTGGAATCTGCTCATTATTTTCGTAAGTCAAGCTGGATTGAAGCATCGGGAGGTTTTGAACATTATCTGAGGGCTATCATCCCATTTCTATTAAAAGAATATATGTCAGGCAACAAAAATCAGGTTTATATAAACCTGATTGCATCAACAGATATGTTTTCCGACTTCAAAATATTTATTGTCAGCGGCAGAGGTATTTCTACTACAAGACTGTTAGAAGGTCTCGAAAAACAAACAGGTATAAGTATTTTAACTGCCCATCCACCAAGGGTATTTGAAAAGGCAGCAGTAAATGTAATTGATGTAAGGGTGGATAGAATGCAATATACGGATTTATCCCTTTTTTATAAAACAATAAGAAATGTGCTTGAAAAATATATTGGAAGATTCAGAGATTTTGATGAAGGAATGAGAAAAATGGATATAGATAAATTACAGATGGTAAGGGCATCTATAAAGGATATACCGGATAATATCATAAAAGGCATATATTATTCTATTGAAGATTTTTATAGAATGTCTGCACCTATCGAAGAACTAATAAGTTTTATAAAAATATCTATTCAATGTCTTCAGGCAGTAGAAAATACAAAATACTGTGAAAAATATGAAACCCAAAAAAAATCTACACTAATTGTGGTCGCTTTCTCCTCTGACAAACAAATATTGAAAAAGATTATGAATATTAGTAAAACATATGAAGTAACCCTCTCTAAATATGAAATGGAAGATACTACACTTATACTCCTCTCTGTGAAAAAAGAAGGTAATCCACTACCTGAAAATGAGGCAGAAAAGATTTTAACAAGTATTAAAAAATGAAAAAAAACATTCCAAATCCACATCTAATTTTTCTCCATTGCTCTCTTATTTAATCTCTTTTCTTTCCGTAGGTTTTGTCTCTGTATTAACCCAGTCTGTCTTAATCAGGCTTGCATTCTTCCTTTTTCAGGGAAATGAACTAACCTACGGGATTGTTGCATCTTCCTGGTTATTCTGGAATGGTATCGGGGCATATTTAGGTAAAAAGATACCCGAAAGGTATTTCTCTGAACTCTTCCTCTTATCAGGTATAATCATTCCATTGATTACAGCACTATCACTTTCAATAAAAAGTTTTCTTGGAATAAATGCATTTGAAATGCTCGACCTTTATCACATTGTAATTTTAACATTTCTGATTTTTCTTCCCCCTGCATTTTTAACAGGTGTTATGTTTAATATGGGGACAAAAATCTGGGCAAGAATAAAAGGTAAATATACGGGCATTCGTTGGGTTTATATACTTGATGCTCTGGGTGACTTTACAGGTGGTATTGTATTTAGTTTTCTATTTATAAGATTTGGAACAATGTTCTCAAATCTTCTCATTGTCTCATTATTTCTTATTGTTGTAAGTCTTTTTATTTCCAAAAGATTTAAGGCGGAATGTTTTATCCATTTTATCCTGATATTTTCTATTATATTTATTCTTGTGAAGGGAATTTCTGCAAAAATTGAATATAAACTTACCCAAACAAATTTTCCCGGTTATGCCTTATCAAAGGTTGTAGAAACTCCATATAACAGAATAATACTTTGTAAAAAAAGAGGAATATACAGTATATTTTCTAATGGTGCTCTTATGGGAAATTATTTCACACCTGTCATAGCTGAAAAGGTTCATATAGCCACCGCACTCACAAGGCATCTGAAAAATATTCTCATACTCGGCGCTCCACTTTCAGGTGAAATAGATGAACTTAAAAAATATAAAGGGGTAAATAAATATATCATTGAAAAAGATAACGCCTTTTTCTTCATATATTCACAGATAAGAAAAACACAGAAAGGAAAAGATGAACACTGGATTTTCACTGACCCGGTCTATTACTTAAAGACCCAACCCAGAAAATTTGATTTAATATATTATTCTATTGGAAACCCTATAAACGGCACTATAACAAGATTATATACAAAAAAGTTCTTTAAAATTTTGCAGAGACACCTTGCAGGTAACGGTATCATATTTCTTTCTATTTCCTCCAATGAAAATTACCTCTCCTCATCTATGTCTGAATATAATGCAAGCATTCTCAATACAATAAAGACATCGTTCCCCTTCACCATAATACTTCCCGGAGAAAAACTTTCCATTATTGCGGCGGAAAAACCTATAAAATGGCAACCTTACAAAATGTGTGAAAGACTAAAACAATGGGGTATAAAAACTACATTTATTAATCCCTATTATCTTAGTATGTTATATCTACCCGAAAGGGTAGATTACATCAATCGTAAAATAAAGAATTTCCCGAATATCCTGAATACCCGATTAAAACCTATTTCCTATTGGTTTGATAACATTCTATGGAGTCAAAAATACTCTATTCGATTCAGAAATATGTATAAAAACTTAAGAAATGTGCCTTTATGGGGCGTATTTTTATTTTTTTTCGGATTGATAATCTTCTTACCAGGGAAGGACATCATTTTTACAGGTATTATAGGTGGTTCTGGCATTGTATTTGAAATTATTTCTGTGCTTATATTCCAATTATCGTCAGGGAATATATTTTATCTTGTAGGCGCTATTATTGGTTCGTTTATGCTGGGTGTAAGTTTCGGGGCATATCTGAAGGATAAAATACATCTGCATAACCTCAGAAAAGTAGGCATCTTTGCCTCCGCCTATATACTTATATTTTCATTTTTGATTATATGGATAACAAATATCACCGGAAATATAATTCTCAATACATTTATAATATCCCTATCAAATTTTGGGATGGGTGGATGGATTGGTTTTGTTTACCCTCTTGTTTCATCCCAACTTATAAAATCAGGATATGCCGTTGGAAGTGCATCGGGTATAACATATTGGGCTGACCTCATTGGGGCATCTGTATCATCTATATTATGTTCAACATGGTTTATTCCTATCTATGGAATAATACCTACTATTTTAATCTTTACGGGACTACTTATTACAATCTCTAT
>WFRC01000073.1 GCA_015486685.1 Caldifarciminota bacterium | reverse complement strand
TTCTTTGTACCTCCTCCGCCAGTTCGAGATCCTTCGCGTCGTATTTCTTTGTTTCCCTTGCAACCACTATCGGTTTCCATCCGTGTTCGGGCAGATGCTTTATAAGATTGACCAATCTGATGATCTGTGCATTGCTTTGGGGGGGCCAACCATGTTGAGATAGTATGAGTACTTTTTTCATGTTTCACCTCATTCGGATGCCAACGCTCTTTTTCTCCGGGATGTTCTCTTAATAAATAAGACTTATTGCTTTCTCAGAACCACACCTTTGTTCTGGATATGCTGCTGGAACTATGGTCCAAAAAGAATATGGAATAGACACCGTTGCTGTACACTTCATATGTGCTATTAAGAACGCCGACATTTGATATATCGTGTGTTTTCAAATATCCATTTTTTATTACGGCACAATCATATGACGATAGATTGTGATATTTTTCCGAAATGTTACTGAAATTCGAGTTCTCTGAGTAAAAATATAGTCTTCCAGACCATGAAGCATGGAGATGGAATCTAAGATTTAAAGATTCAGATTTTAATAGTCCATTGTTTACATACACATAATACGGGTAGAATCTTGAGGAGAGCGACATTTTATCCGATAAAAGGGCAATCTCACGAGTCGGGGCATTGGATGCAACGAATATAGTTCTTTCTGGAACGTATCTTATCGTCGTAGTAAGTTCTTCCTTCGAATGAAATTCTGGATTCTCCGAACAGGGCCCAGGAACTTTATTCCATCGTATTTGCATTGCTCCAGAAAATAATATGGCCAGTATCAGCATTACTGCTATTGTCTTTGTATTTAAAGAAAATCTTTTCCTTCTATTAGGTGATTTCGCATATATTCGCATAACAAAAAACAGTGCGGTAAACACTGAAAGAATAAGAGATTCATAAGGCCTGAAATAAAGTTGATAGAAGATTAGGAATAAAGAGAATATAAAAAATATTATCAAATACAGGGTCTCTTTGTTTTTAATTTTATCTTTTAGTAAATAGAAAATAGTTAAAGCGGCGAATGGTACAAGCAGCCCTCCGGATCCTGCAAATTCAAGAGATAGATTTATGAGTATGACATAGACTGCATTTCCACTTATTATTGTGCCCGATCTATAGCTTGCTTTTACTCTTCCAACTACCCTGTACTGTGAATAAAATGAATAGATAACATAAAAAAATATAGATAACAATAATATCCCTATGAGATATCTCTCTCTTCTGTTTATCGAGAGCCATCTTCCGCTCAATCTCTGATAATATTTCCCTTCTCCTGAGAAAAAGTATGTTAAAACTATGGCCGGTATTACTGTGGCCAGCACAAAAAATGCCATTCGGTGAATTGAAAAAAATACTACTAAAAAGAAAACATTAAGAAAAGCAATAGATCTCATAGAAATTCGCTTTTTAAAAATAAATAGGTTTAAAAGAAGATATAAAGGCAGCAATGTGGCAATAAAACCTCTTCCACTGACGGTCCAGCCTGTGAATTGAACATACGCAGGTGCAGTGGAAAAAAGAAAGGACACGAAAAAAGCAAATAAATAATCCTTTTTTCGTATGGCAAGAGCTAGGGCAAAACTGAATAGAACCGCCATAAATCCCTCCATATAGTTGAATAGTAGAGCTGAAGAATCTGGCTCAAAGATTCCGCTTATCTGCTGAAATGAGGACATTAGAAACGGAATTCCCTGCGGATATGAAAGTTTATGAAGGCCGAAATAAGACGACCAGTTTGCTATCCAAGGAGCTGTTCCGTGGGCAGAGATGGCTTTTGAGAGATAAAGAAGGAAATTGCTGTCCCAGTTTCCCTGATGGGATTTAAAAAGCGGGTATTTCATGATGAACGAGGAAAATGTTGCGACAGCGAATAGAGCAAATCCTAATCTTCTTGAAAGTTTCACGGCGCTCTATCTCAATAGTTCTTATAAAGTTTTTGTAAACCCCTCTTTCAAAGTCTGTTACTCATTACCACATCCCCAATATTTCATAATTTCTTAAATATTAAGATTTTCATCTACCTGAGTTTTCTCACGCTTGCGCTCAGATGCTGATCGTAGAGTTCTCACCCAGTATCAGTCTGATGCCTTTTGGCAGCTTTCTTTCATTGGATGATATTACGGAATTGGCACCTATCAGACTGTCCACTATCTTTTTACCACTGGTTATCTTTGTCCCTTCCATAACGATGCTGGATTCAATCTCGGTTCCGATGATCACGGAGTTATCCCCTATAGCGGTATACGGTCCGATATAGGTGTCTGGTCCTATTTCACAGTTCTTGCCTATGATTGTCGGTCCTTTTATAAAACTTCCCTCTTTTACAATCGTCCCTTCTCCGATAGCGACTCTTCCGCCGATTTTTGCGTTCCTCTCTACCTTCCCTTTGTTGTATGGCTTCAGGTCATCCAGGATAAGATGGTTCGCCTCCAGAATATCCTCCGGTTTGCCTGTGTCCTTCCACCATCCATCCACAATATGTGCATCAACCCTGTATCCTGCGTCAATGAGCCCGCTGATGGCATCCGTGATCTCCAGTTCGTTCCTCCAGGAGGGTTTCAGCTCCCTTATTATCC
>WFRC01000072.1 GCA_015486685.1 Caldifarciminota bacterium | reverse complement strand
CTCTGGCCGATCGTAATACTTTCAATCGCGATAACTCTCCTCATAACCTTCCTTATTTTCAGGGCGGGTTCCAGAATATACGGGTTCATAGGGGAGACAGGAAGCAGAGCGCTCACAAGGGTCATGGGACTTCTCGTTGCGGCGTTTGCCATACAGTACATCCTCGACGGGGTTGCCGGCTGGCTTATGGAAATCCATGTTATCCCGGGAACATGATGGAATGCTCGAGAAAAATCGAGAAGTAGCCCGGGGAAGACCGAGCCTAAGACCTTTTTAATCTGTAAAATTTCTCTTCACCGTGGAATTAGCCGGCCTCTTATATAGTTCAAGTATCAAACCTAATGATTGCCTACTCTAGGAGTAAGTCCTTTTTTATATACTGCTACATGAAGTAATTACATATTTATGATAAAAGATAATATATGCTACAACGTAAAACAGAGAAAAAGATAATTACGTGATAACAGATAGCGCTGTATGGTCAGAGAATTCGAATTAACAGACACGGCTTCCAAAGGAGTTCTTTATGCGCTCTCCAAGAGAGAAAAACCAGTCCCTCTTATTTCGATACAGATTGAGGTCTCAGAAAACGGGACGGCGTCCACAAAAGCCGCATACTCGAGAATCGATAAGTTGATAGCCTTGGGTCTTGTTAAAGAAAAAAGGGAAGGCCGAAGAACAGAGAGGCCGATATATCTCACAGAAAAGGGAAAAAATGACGCAGAAAATTTGAAAAAATCGATGAATTGGTGAATATGGGGTGACAGCAAAATGAAAGATTATGTAAAATGCGATGTCTGTGGTGCTCTCAATCCCCCGGATGCAGATAGATGCAAAATCTGTGGAACTGTGTTTAACAAAGAAATGGCGAAATGTGAAGTTTGTGGCAACATAATCCCACTAGATGCAAATGTTTGCCCATACTGCGGAGCAGTTTTCAATAAATCTTCCATTCCGATTCCTCCAGCAAAGGAGAAGAGCCGATTCCTTCGAGGAATGGCAATAGGCATATTGATTGGAATCTTGATTTCCACAGCTATTATCTATCCTTTTTACATCATTCCTATGGAAAAGCAGAATGATACTCTGAATGAGCAATTAGAAAGCTTGGAAACTATGTACACAAATCTTTCGATGAGATACGGAATACTAAACAACAGCTACAATATCCTTGAGGGAACAAATTCTAACTTACAAAAAGACTATCAAGAAAAAATAGATGAATACGACTCTTTGCTTCTCAATTACACAAAGATTGAAACAAAATATGACAACCTCATGAACCCTCCTTCTGATATGAAATTTATAGTCGTTCTCTATTTTACAACTCATTACTTCGATAATTCAAAGCAGTACTGGATTTTCCTAAAGATAGATGTCAAAGATTTTATGGGTTATCGTAACATGTCGCATCCATATCTAACAACAAACTATCAACAGGCAAAAGAATATGTGGTGGTGGACAAATATATGGAAGAGATAGTCTCAATTGTGAAATCCAAGCTTGTAGACGGAACTGATGAGGAACTTGTGGATTCGCTCATGTCTTTAGCGCAAAATAAGGCGGATGTGTTCAATATGAGTAGCGATGTTTCTGACTCTATGGATAATACGATGTATGGAACATATTACTGGATTGATAAAACAATGAAATACCCTGTTGAAACTCTTGTCATGCATTCTGGAGAATGCATGGACGATGTTATACTTTTTCAATCATTAGTAAAAGCAGCAGGTTTGAACGGGGCATTCATATTTTATCCGAATAAAAATCACGTTCAAGGAGGAGTAAAGATTACCGAGCCGTCGCACAGTGGCTCCGATTTGTGGCTTTTATTAAACGATGAAACAATAGCAAATGTAGATGGATATTATGTGGCTGAAATAACAAGATACGGATGGAAGATTGGACAATTACAGATTTCATGGGAAAATGAAAAAGTGATTGAAGTAATTATAGATTAAGATAACTTGCCTTCCATGATAGCACTTCCTGACATTTAGCGAGCAGGGACTTTAGAAAATCCGCACGCATTTTTCATGTGGCCGGTACCTCCCAAAATGTAAAAAATCGAAAAGTAGCCCCGGGCAGATTCGAACTGCCGTCGCAGGATCCAGAGTCCCACATGATTGACCGCTACACTACGGGGCTGTTGTGCTTTTTAACTTTTATGGAGCCTGATTGAGATTGTTATTGAGGGGTATGGCTCTGCGCCCTTATCCAAAAGCCATATTTAAAAGTGATGGAGGGT
>WFRC01000071.1 GCA_015486685.1 Caldifarciminota bacterium | reverse complement strand
TCTCGGCTATATATGTATCGAAATCTTCTCCGATTTTATTTTCCAATCTTAGTCTTACTTTTTCAACATCCTCAATAATTTTCTTCTCCGCAAGCAAATCATAAAATTCGGAATTTCCTTCCAATAATCTCACAGCTACATATTTGGACGGATAATTCCCGATTTTCCCTGAAATAATATTCTGAACCTCTTTTATTGAATTGATTACATCATTATTCTTTAATATCCCTAAATCATGCTTGGGAAACGGGGTATAATTAAAAATAGCGTCTTTTAGTTTCTTTATACCTTTTCCCTTATTTGCAACGGTTGCCACTATTTTAGTATTTAAAATATTCCCCAATTCTTCCATGTTAATTTTCATTCCGTTAGATAATGCTTGGTCCATCATATTCAACACAATTATTACATTTGAATTCAAATCCATTATTTGAGTGCAAAGATACAGATTTCTCTCTAAATTAGAGGCGTCTACCACCACAACAACGATATCGGGGTTTTCATTGACAATAAAATCTCGGGCGATTTTCTCATCAATTGAATTTGCAGATAAAGAATAGATACCGGGAAGATCAATAATTTTGATTTTTCTATCTTCTAATTCCAGCACTCCTTCTTTTTTTTCCACTGTGACACCGGGCCAATTTCCGGTAACCTGCTTACTACCGGTCAATGCATTAAAAATAGTACTTTTTCCGGAATTGGGATTACCTGCAATTGCTATTGTCTCTTCATATTTCTTCATAGCGACTCCTTAGACTACATAAATTTTGTTTGCCATTCCTATGCCTATACCGATTCTTATATTATTCTTTGCTATAATTATGGGACCAGGAGATTGTTTTAACACTCTGATTTGATCTCCTTCCTTAATTCCCATAGATAATAATCTTTCTCTAAACTTTACTCCGCCCCTTATTGATTCTATCCTGTAATCACCGATTTTTGCAAAAAGCAACGGCATCATTTCACCACCTCTATTAACACTGATTTTGCTTCCTCTTTCCTCAGAGAAATTTTATATCCTCTCAGTTTAACTTCTATCGGGTCTCCAAGCGGGGCTATTCCCACAACTTCGACGGCAGTACCCGGTATAAATCCCATATCGAGAAACTTCTTTTTTAATGCTTTTTCAGCATCTATTTTTATTATTTTCCCTTTATCATTTATACTTAACTCATCCAATCCTTTTTCATTCATTGTCCTACCTCCTCTACCTTCACAATACTCCGGTTTTTTACCATTTTCCAAATAATAATGAAAACTTTTGAGCCAATTCGGTCGGGTATCACACGAATTTACGAATTCAATAAATTTCACAAACCTTTCATAAGTCTGTTTGCTTATATAATGTTCCATTGAACATGCATCCGTCTCAGCTTCGTTTTCATTTACCATTAGAATATTACTGAGAAATTCAAATAAAACTTTGTGTTTTTGATATACTCTTTCCGCTTCTTTTATCCCCTTCTCCGTCAACTCTATATCTCCATATTTTTCATGTTTAACAAATCCCCATTTTATCATATTTCCAACCGCTTCCGTAACGGAAGGGGGAGCTATCTTTAAGGCGTTAACAATATCTTTTATTCTAACATTTCCTTTTCTTCTCTTTAATAAATATATTGTCTCAAGATAATCTTCCATACTTTGTGTCAGATCCATCATAACCTCCTTTTAGGTTTGCCTAAAATTTTTAGGTAAACCTAATTTACAGTTTTTTTTTGATTTTGTCAAGCATTTTTTAAGCCTTTATAGTAGATGGGAATAGATATATTTAACACTTATTATATAAAAATATTTTGCACAGATGTTTCATATAGCTTCTCTACAGAACTGTGTGTACTGCAAATGGGGTGTTCACGATCTCAATGGGACCCTGCTTATTACTTTTAGTTTATTACTTTCAACTTATTTCTAAGCATGGCTGCTCCACTTTAAGGGGAGCTGTCCGGCTTTACCGGACTGAGGGGTTTCGGCAAGAGGGGTACTGCGTAGGGGGGTATTCGCAAATAAGTAAGAAGTGAGAGCTGAGAACTAAGAAGCTAAGTAAGGAATTAATTATCATTGCTAATTAATTCCTACTTGGGATGTAGTCTCATTCCTTGCAATTCAGTTGCTTCGGTTATCAAGTTGTTAATATGTCTACACCTATCTACTCTAGAACAATATTTGCAATTGACATAAATTAAAAAATGATTTATATTTTGTCAAGAATTTTAAGGGGCTATGGCGCAGCTGGGAGCGCGTTTGACTGGCAGTCAAAAGGTCACGGGTTCGAATCCCGTTAGCTCCATTGTTAAATACATAGGAGG
>WFRC01000070.1 GCA_015486685.1 Caldifarciminota bacterium | reverse complement strand
GAGATAAAGGATGAGAAGCCCCAGAATGATATTCGCAGGCTAAAGCCTTCGCCTACCGATTCCCGTAAAAATGATGGTCGTTCGCAATGACAATGAAAAAAACGAATTTTGTCCTGCTATGTCCATAATCTTTTATAGATTGAGTAAGAAATGCCTTGACAATTTTGTTTATATTTTTATAATATGGTGTGTTAATAATTTCCCTTTTATTTTTTACATTACATAAATTTGATAGTGATAGGGCCTTTTTCTACTTGAAAAAACAGGTAGAATTTGGCCCGCGTATTCCGAACTCTGCATCGCATAAAACCTGTCTTTTGTATCTTGACTCACTCCTTAATATTTATGGAGATACAACTGTTACTCAGAATTTTAACGCAATGGGATACGGTGAAACCCTCCACCTTTCAAATATTATCGCAAGATTTAATCCAAAAAAGGGTAATAGGTTGCTTATTGGTGCACATTGGGATTCAAGACCCTACTGCGACAGGGATAAATCGCCTAAAAATAGGTTGAAACCGCTGCCTGGTGCAAATGATGGAGCAAGTGGTGTGGCTGTTTTGCTTGAAATAGCACAGGTGATTTCTAAATGGAGAGTAAAACCCCCCGTGGATATTGTTCTGTTTGATGGTGAAGATTATGGAAAAGAAGGGGATAACGATATGTATCTTCTTGGTTCTAAATATCTTGCAGAGCACGATATTCTACACCCTACGGCAATGATATTGTTAGATATGGTGGGGGATAAAGACCTTAAAATATATCAAGAGGGCTTTTCTGAGAAATTTTCTCATAAATTGAATACAGAGTTTTTCAATATTGCTACCAGAATTTATCCGAAAATATTTATTGATACCGTAAAATATTCTATGCTTGACGACCATATTCCCTTTATAAAAACAGGTATACCAGCAATTGATATTATTGATTTTGATTATCCATACTGGCACACTATTCAGGATACCCCGGATAAATGTTCCGAAAATAGCCTTAAAATAATAGGAGATGTTTTACTCAAATTTCTAAAAGAATGGAAGTAATATGGATTGGGTAAATGTTTATACAACAAATATGCCAGAGGCATCTATTCTTAAAGGCAAACTTGAATCAGAGAATATCCCTGTTATGTTAAAATATGAATCATTCGGAAAGATTACGGGACTGAATATTGATGGTATTGGGGAGGTAAATATATGGGTTCCTGAGGATTATAGGAAGCAGGTATTGGAGATTATACATAATGCAAAAAAGGAGGATAAATGAAACATAAGAGATACATAATTTTGGCATTTTTTGTGCTTTCGCTGATTTTTTTCTGGAAATTTCTTTTTGCAGGCAGAATGATTTATGGCTCAGATTGGCTTCTTGATGCATATACAACAAGAACCTGGACGGTAAATCAGATGAAGGTTTTTCATCATATTCCTCTGTGGAATCCCTATCTTTATGGAGGTATACCAACGGCCTCTGCGTTTGGTGGATACCCATTTACCTTGCAGGCATTACTTAATACATTTATTCCTACATATATTATCTGGAACTGGACATTCATCGTTTTTACATTTCTTGCAGGTATTGGTTTTTTCCTCTTTCTTAAAGAATTAAATATGAGCGATACCGCCGCATTCATTGCGGGCGTTATGTATATGTTTTCAGGAACAATAATTACAGCCGCTTATGGTGGACATGATGGGAGGATGATATCCGTTGCATTAACACCGCTAATATTTCTATTTTTAGAAAAGGGATTAAAGAGAAAAAGCCTCCCATATTTTGTTTTTTCAGGAGGTTTACTGGGATATTCATTTCTTTCAGGCCATCCTCAGATGGCATATTACTCAGGCGTATTTCTCTTTATCTACGGAATTTTCAGGATTTTTGATTTAAGGATAAAGGGAAAAGATTTATACAAGGTCATTTTCTTTGGTATTATTACAATCTTAATCGCAGGAATGATTATTTCTTCCACATTTTTACCATCTATTGCAAATAATAAGTATATTGTAAGGGGTGTTAAAAGGGGATACACATTCGCCACATCCTGGTCCATACCTACTTCTGAACTATTTTCCCTATTTGTTCCCAATTTTTCGGGTATATCAAGTAATTATTGGGGAACAAACTATTTCAAATTGGATTCTCAGTATTTTGGGGTATTATTTATGATACTTGCAAGCATTGCAATTGTGTTAAACATCAAGTCAAGAAAGGTAAAATTTTTTACCACTACGGCTGTTTTAGGATTACTTGCCTCCCTGGGAGGAAATACGCCGTTCTATAGAATTGTATATTATCTGCTACCCTATGCAAAAAAATTCAGGGCTCCATCCCTATTTTTCTTTATATTTCTTTTTTCTGTTGTAGCTTTGTCTGCCTATGGTCTGGATTATATCGTTAAACAAAAAATACAAAAGAAAGAATTAAAATTGATAAAAAATGCCATAATCTCCATTGTTTCACTTGCATTTCTGCTTCTGATTGTCTTTTCTCTTTTCAGGAGCCCTTTATTAAATGGTATGGTGAAACATTTCAGAAGAATTCTCATCCCTGCTTATGGTATAACCATTGCACAGCAGAAAATTCAGATGCTTATGAAAAATTACCCCTTGTTTCTCAAAGGGTTGGTAAGGACATTTTTGCTCCTTGCCATATATTCGGGCATAATTATTGTCTTTCTCCACAAAAAGATAAAGATACTTGCTTTTACTGCTTTAACTGCTGTTTTTCTCCTGCTCGACCTGTGGGAGGTTGATAGATATTTTTTAAAGGTAGATAATACACCTTATGCACTTTTTACACCGGATAAGGTAGTAAATTATCTCAAGGAACAACCTGGCACTTTTAGAGTATTCCCGGTTATGTATAGAAAACAACAGGATAATTACCTGACAGGGTTTAATATTGAAAATACAGGAGGTTATTCGCCTGTCCCACTTACAAGGTATCAGAAATTTATAGGTGCAGGGATAGGTGTACTGTTCTCTCCACAAAATCTTATCAAATATAGAAAATTAAACGATATACTGAATGTAAAATATATTATAAGCATTCCCCTTCCAGAGGATACAATGCATTACAATGAAAATATAAGAAAACAAATAAGGTATTGGAAGGGCTATTTCAGCGCATACAAACCCATCAGGGTATCAATGAACAATATGCTGTATGAAAATTCTAATGCACTACCGAAGGTTTCTTTTTTCTCAGAGTATAAAGTTGTAAAAAGGGAAAAGGTGGTACCAACAATGATAGATACTGCATTTAATCCTAAAAAATATGTGATATTGGAAAAAAATCCCCGAGTGCCGCCCACAAAAAAAATAGTAAGTGGAAATGCAGAAATTATAAAATTTAGTCCCAATGAGATAAAGATTAAAACGCAGACAAATGCAGCATCCATACTTATGCTTGCCGAAAATTATCACCCCGACTGGAAGGCATACATTGATAAAAAAAGCACTGATGTGTTCGCAGGAGATTTTGTAAATAGATGTGTATATCTACCAGCAGGGGTGCATATTGTTAAATTTATTTTTAAACCAAAATGGTTCTCCCTATCATCAAAACTATTTGTTCTGAGTATATTGTGGTGTCTTTTCAGTATTATCTGGGTTGGAGGAAGAATATATAACGGGAGACAAAATTGAATTTTCCCCTTGACAAAATGATAATTCGTTCCTATTATTATATATGATATTATTATTATTTTTAATCGGGGTTGAACAGGATAAGGCTATTGTAGAGTTCCAAACTTCGCCAACAATCTCTCTAAACATACTTACACCTGAAGTGCGTTTTGGTATGATAGAGCCAGGGGCAGGCTATATTGAAAAATTAGGTGCAATCAGGGTCAAAATCAACGCAAATACAGACTGGACTCTTTACTATAAATGCCCTGAAGATATAAAGAACGAGGAAGGCAATTTTCTTTCTGTTTCTTATATTGAATGGAGAATTTCAGGAAAGGATTATAAACCACTGTTAAAGGATGAATCCACTGTTATTTATCAGGATGGTCCCGTGGATGGGAAGATTGTTGTAATTGATTTAAGGCTTAAATCTTCGTGGGATATCCCTGCGGGTTTATATTCACTTCCTCTTGTGTTTACACTTACAGGCGCACAATAATGTCTATGGCAAATCCACTCCGCCTGTAGAGAAAGTCGACTTTTATAATTGTTGGCGATTTCTGTTTTTTATTCTTAGACATATTTGATTCTTGCTACATCAGCGACCTTATCACCTTCAACAAGGTTTATGAGTTTTACACCCTGGGTAGCCCTATGCACCTCACTGATGGTATTCGCAGGAATCCTTATTATCTGCCCGTTTATTGTAATAATAATAATCTCATCATCACTTTCAATTATCATAGCATTAAGGAGTTTACCTGTCTTTTCTGTCAATTTCATACCAATAACTCCATATCCTCCCCTGCCTGTCTTTCTGTATTCCTTTATGGGCGTTCTCTTCCCATATCCATTTTTAGAAATAAACAGGGCTGTTTTATCTTCCTTCGCAACAATAATTCCAATTACATAATCATCACCTCTGAGCCTGATACCCCTTACGCCAGCGGCAGACCTGCCCATAGACCTTAATAGGGTTTCATTAAATCTTATTGCACTCCCATTTTTTGTAATGAGCATAATGTCATCTTCTGGACATATCAACTTACTGTCAATCAATTCATCATTTTCTTTTATTATTTGTGCGATGATACCACCTTTCCTGACATTTCTAAATGCCCTAAGTGGAATCTTTTTGATGGTTCCCAATTTTGTCACGAGGATAAGGTTTTTATCTTCCCCTATATCCTTTGTGCTCACGACAGCCTTTAATTTTTCATCTTTCTGGAATTCGACGAGATTTGCAATAGACCTCCCCTGTGATACGCGGCTTCCCTCAGGTATTTGATGCACCTTTATTCGATAACATCTACCTTTACTTGTGAAGATAAGGAGATAATTATGTGTTGAGGCTATAAATATATTCTGGACAAAATCCTCTTCTCCCTGCTTCATTCCTATTACACCTTTCCCGCCTCTACCCTGTTTTCTATATGTATCTAATGGTATCCTCTTTACCCAACCTTTAT
>WFRC01000069.1 GCA_015486685.1 Caldifarciminota bacterium | reverse complement strand
GATTATACCTATATTAGGATGAAACTTCTCTATATTTTCAAGTTGGAATGAACTTACCTCTATAATGGTAAATGAATCAAGGGTTGTATGCGAAACAATTTCACTTAATGGACTACCCGGATAGATATTTCCTGCCAAAAATGCCTTTTTTCCGGATACCTCTAATATACTTTTCAGCATACCTCCCGTTGTAGTTTTACCATTGGTGCCTGTAATTGCAATTACCTTTCCCTGAATAAACCATGAAGATACCTCTATCTCAGAATATACAGAGATTCCTTTATCCTTTGCCTTTTTTATAATATCTAAATCTGTTCTGACCCCCGGACTTATTACAATCATATCCGAAAGCAAGATTTTATCTGAATGCTTTCCCTTTTCAAAAGAAACATCTACATCTATATTTAACTCAGAATTTATATCGCTGATAAATATATCATACCCCTTTTCTTTTAAGAGTTTTGTAATACTTTTTCCTGTTCTACCGTAACCTATTATAGATACCTTCATCTTATCTTCAATGTGCTTAAAGCAATTAGAACAAAAAGTATTTCCAGAATCCAGAATCTGACAACCACCTTTGGCTCTGCCCATCCTCTTTTTTGAAAATGATGATGAATTGGAGTAATCAAAAACACCCTCTTCCTTTTTTTAGTAATCTTAAATACAGATACCTGAATAAGCACAGATAGCGCTTCAACGACAAAAACACCACCAACCAATATGAGAAGGATTTCCTGCTTAATTAAAACAGCATTCAATCCCAATAAGCCCCCGAGCATTAATGCACCTGTATCTCCCATAAATACATTGGCAGGATATGCGTTAAACCATAAAAATCCCAGAGATGCGCCTACCATTGCAGCAGCCACTACACTCATTTCCCCTGCACCATCTATGTAGAGGATATTAAGATAATGTGCAATCTTTATATGACCTGTAATATAAGACAGGAAAATCAAGGCCGCTGAGGCAATACCAACAAGTCCTATTGCAAGACCATCAAGACCGTCAGAAAGATTTACGGCATTAGATGTGCCTACCATTACGAGAATCATAAAGGGAATATAAAAATATCCCAGATTCAAAAATACATTTTTCAGAAATAGTAAGCTTGTTCTGGTTGTATATCCATCCTTTAATGGATATCGGATAATCAGATACCCAATTATTATGCATAATACAGTTTGAATAACCAATTTATGCCACACAGCCAGTCCATTATCCTTTTTAATCTTCAACCAATCATCTGCTATACCTGCACCCCCTAAATAAAGCATGGTAAACAAAGCATAGTGTATAAATCTATTGGAAAGGTCACCCCACAGAATAACAGAAACAAAGAGAGATATCAGAATTATAATCCCTCCCATTGTAGGCGTGCCTTGTTTTTGCTGGTGTGTTCCCTTTATATACGGAGATATTTTTTCGCCAATGCCCTTACGCTTTAAGAATGAGATGATTTTATTACCAAAGAGAAACGCAAGAAGGAGTGAAGTAACTGCGGCATAAGCGGCTCGAAATGTAATATAATGAAGAACATTCAGCGGAAAGAATATAGTTCTTAAATGGTATAAGTAGTAGAACAATCTTCCTCCTTTTGAAAAATACCAGGGATAATGTCCTCCATACGCATCCTTCTTGAACCTTTAATAAGGATTGTATCCCCGAATTTCAGTAAATCTTTTATAAAGTTCGTAGCCTCCTGCACTGTTCCAAATCTATATTTTTCTCCTTTAAATTCATCATAAATATATCGGGCATCCTTACCCACTACAATTAAGATATCTGTCCTGTTAGTTGCAAACTTCCCCACTTCTCTATGTAAATTTTCAGTATATTCTCCCAGTTCTAACATATCACCCAGAATGGCAATCCTCCTCCCGGAAAATTTCTCAAGCACACTTAAAGCATTTTCTACTGAATCAGGATTTGCATTATATGCATCATTGATTACAGTAATTCCATTATAATGTTTAATCTCCAATCTCATTCTGGTAATGCGGGTATTCAATATGCCTTTTTGAATAATCCCCTGAGGTATTTTAAGATAGAGGGATATTGATATAGCAGTTAGAGCATTATATAAATTTCCTTTTCCCATAAAAGGTATGGAAAATCTTTTGCCATTTACCTCAATTACAGTTTTATCTATTGTTTCATCTATAATTCTTGCAGCATAATCGGCTGTATTATCAAATCCAAAGGTTAAACTATTTTTTATTTTTATGGTTGAAAGGTATGGGTTATCCATATTGATAAATACAGGACCTTCTGTATTGTCAAGGATAGAAATTTTCTCTTTTAATATATTTTCCATATTCCCAAAGAATTCAAGGTGGCTTCTACCAATATTTGTAATAACAGAGAGAGCAGGGGAACAGATTTCTCCCAATCTTTTGATTTCTCCTTTTTTATTTGTTCCCAGTTCAAGCACACCATACCTGTACTTGCTATTGAGATTAAATATGTTAAGAGGTACACCTATAAGGTTATTATAATTTCGTATGGAGATATAGGTGGGATACAGTTCTGAAAGTATACTTCCTATAATATTTTTTGTAGTGGTCTTACCTGCTGAACCTGTTATTGCAATAATAAATGTTCCAACCTTTTTTCTCCAGTATTTCGCCACATCTCCCAGCGCCCTCAATGTATCATCTACCAAAATATATTCTGTATTCAGCACCTTCTCAGATATACAAACAGGCATACGGGATTTAGTCTGCGCTTCTCTCGCAAAATTATGCCCATCCCATTTTTCCCCCTTTAATGCAAAAAACACCTCGCCTTCACCTATTGTTCTGGAATCAACAGATATACCTTTGATATTACCATAATGTTTTTTTAGAAAGGCTTTACCCCCAACTGTACCTATAAGTTCACTTACACTCAAATCCATTTTTTGCCATCACACTTTTTACAAATTCCTTATCATTAAAAGGAATTTTTTTCGCCCCAACAATTTGGTATCTTTCGTGTCCCTTCCCTAATATAGCAATTATATCTCCCGGTTGAGCCATTTCAATTGCCCTTTCTATTGCCTTTCCCCTATCTTGAATTACTTCAAACCTGGTATTTTCTGTGCCTTGCGAAATATCTTGAATGATTGAGATGGGGTCTTCATTCCTTGGATTATCCGTAGTCAGTATTATATAATCCGAAAGCATATCAGCAGACTTACCCATATCCTTCCTTTTACCTTTATCTCTATCACCACCCGCTCCTAAAACTGTAATTATTCTTCCTTTTTTTAATTCATTTAGAGAAGAGAGCGCATTTTTAATACCATCAGGGGTATGTGCATAATCAACCACTACACTAAAAGGTGTATTACACTGGATTACATCCATCCTGCCCGGAATATGGTGCACACCCTCAATCCCTCTTTTTATCACATCCAATTCAATACCATCCATCACGGCACAGGAAACCGCAGCAAGTATATTGAAAACATTAAATCTCCCTAATAAATTTGAATGCATATTCAGAGACTTTCCCATCCCTTCTATATTTAAATCCATCCCCGACATACCTACATTTAATATCTTAGCCTGTATATTCCCCGCACTCATACCATAGGTAATCACCTTTCCATTTGCATTCTTTATAAAATATCCTGCTGAGGCATCATCTCCATTAATGATACCAACAGCATCTTCTTTCATTTCCTTGAAAAGGGAAGATTTTGTATCTCTATAATCCTCCATTGTTAAATGATAATCAAGATGGTCTCTTGAAAGATTTGTGTATATAAGATAATCAAAATCTATATACTTTATCCTTTTTTGGGCAATAGAATGGGATGACACCTCTATAATGGCATTTTTTATCCCTTTGGTCAACCCCATCGTTAAAAATCTATTTATATCAATAGATGAAGGAGTTGTGTTTCTCGCAGGGTATAAATCACTACCGACAATATGTGCAATTGTGCCCAGGAGAACTACATCTCCATATATTGCCCTGAGTAAATAACTTACTGTTGTTTTTCCATTTGTTCCTGTGATACCTATCACCTTCATTTTCTCCGATGGCTTTCCAAAATATACATTGGCAGACTTTGCCAGGCTATCTCTTACATCTGGCACCCTTATAAAACCTTTAATTTCTGGGTTGGGCAAGGACGACACAATTAGAGAAGCGCCTTTGTCCAGTGCATCCCCTATAAACTCATTCCCGTTCTTATCTGCCCCTTCAATGGCAAAAAAGGCGTATCCCGATTTTACATCTTGAGAATTTGCTGTAATCCCTGAAATTTCATCAGGTATAGGCTCCTGCACATCTATAATTTCAAGTTTGTCCAGAATTTCGGATGTTTTCATTCATTCTCCTTTACCTTTGCAATTTCATAAGCCCTTAAATGTCTGTATTCCGGAAGTGCAATTATTCTTTTCACAATATTTGCGAATGCTGGTGCAGTTACCTCGCTTGCAAGATGCACCATCTTCGGCTCATTGATAAATACTCCAACACACATTTCAGGATGAGCCGCAGGAAAATATCCTATAAAAGAGGAAACATATAGGTTATTATCGTAAGTGCCATTTCTATATTGCTGGGCAGTCCCTGTTTTACCTGCTATAGATAAGCCTGTAACCTTTGCCCTTCTACCTGTTCCTTTTTCAACAACCTCCGCCAAGATGCGTGTCAATATCGCAGCAGTAGAATCAGATATAGTTCTCCTTATCTTCTTTGTAGTAACTGTATAAATTGTTTTTCCATTAGTTTCTATTTTTTCGATGATAGTGGGTTTTAACATTATTCCTCTATTGGCAATAGATTGATATGCAGATATTACCTGAATAGGTGTAACAGATAAGCCCTGACCATACGAAAGATTAGCAATATCAATGCTCCTTGCTTTTAATGGAGATGGGATATATCCGGAAGATACCGCTGGCATATCAATCTGTGTTTTTGCACCAAATCCAAACTCCCTTGCATACATAAACAGCAATCTTTTACCTATAATATGGGAGATTTTTGCAAAACCTACATTACTTGAATATATAAGCGCATCTTCAAATGTAAACGCCGGATGAGAATGAATGTCTTTAATAGTTTGATTTCCCATCTTAATTACCTCATTTTCCGATGTAATAACACGCGTGATAGAATAACCCTTTTCTATATATGCCGAGGCAGGAACAATTTTGAATATAGAACCAGGCTCAAATTTCCAGTTAGCCAGTCTATTACGCCACATTTTAGGATTACCTTTACCCATTAAATTCGAATTATACTCAGGGGTATTTGCTACTCCAAGAATCTCACCGTTTTTTACATCTATACATACAGCAATCCCGGATTTCGCCTTAAATTTATCTACAGTCTTTTTCAATTCTTCGTCAAGTATATACTGAATATCCAGGTCTATTGTTAAATATACATCTTCCCCTGGTTCGGGAGGTATTTCGTTATATTCAGGAAGAGGTAATAATCTACCCGCATCTGACCTTTCAAATACTCCCCATCCATTCTTTCCCTTCAAAAATCTATTTAAAAAATATTCCATACCTTCAAGTCCATTACCATCTATTCCTACAAAACCTAATAAATTTCCACCTATCTCTTTATTGGGATAGAATCTTGACCACTCCTCTACCAGTTCTAACCCACTTATTTTTGCAGGCAGAGAATAGTTTAGAGGCAATCCCCTCTTTATCAGGACATAATCCTTCCTGCCCATTATTTTTTTAAATGTATCCCTTTCCATAAACCCCATCTTTTCAAGTTTTTTACCAACAGACCCCTTATCTTTTATTGCACTCCTCCTCGCATATATAGAAATACCTTTTATATCAGTGGCAAAAACCCTTCCATATCTATCGTAGATAGTGCCCCGCCTTCCATATAATGACAACTGATACATCGAAGAATTTTCATATCTTTTCATCCTTTTCCCAACAATCACCTGAAGATAAAACAATCTTGATAGACATACTACCCATACCAAAACAAATATGACCGTTATTGCCTTCGTTCTTCTCCTATAAATTCTATCAATCATTTTATCACCAGTCTTATTATTTCATTCCTTTTTGGATACCGCATAGATAATTTTTCCTTTGCTGCCTGTTCAATAAATGATGGAGAAGAAAGTTGGTAGTATTTTGCCCTTAATTGCTGGACATCACTGTCGGCAAGGATAAGTTCTTTCCTCAAATGTTTAATATCCACCGCCATTCTTATAGCAGATACCCTCAGCCATAACTTAAATACTGCAAATATCACAAGCAATGAAATGACAAAAATTATCTTATAACTTTTCATATTACCTCAAATGCCCTTAAATTTGCACTTCTTGACCTTCTGTTTTCCCGAATCTCTGTTTCTGTTGGTTTAACAACCTTCTTTGTCAACAGATTTAATCGCTCCCTATTCTCCCTGAAAAATTTCATTATAATTTTCCCTTCTCCTGAATGGTATGAAATAACAACTATTCTACCTGATTTTTTCACAATATCTAACATATTATTAAGCGTCTCCTTTAATATTTCATATTCGTTATTCACATATATTCTCAAAGCCTGAAAAACTTTCATTACAGCCTTTTTCCCCTGTTTGCCTGTGCTTCTCCTTACAATATAAGCAAGTTCTGATGTCGTTTTTGGCAATTTTTCCTTGATTACATTTGCTATTCTTTTTGAATATCTTACCCCTCCGTAATCAAAAAGGATTTTACTTAACGCATATTTATCCAGAAATTTTATAGTATCCTCAGCAGTCCTTCCTGTCTTCCCATATCGCATATCCAGTGGTCCATTTAAGCGATAGGAAAATCCCCTTTCCGATTGGTTTACGAGATAGGATGATAGTCCTAAATCAAAAAGTACACCATCTACATTTTCCTCAATTATTTCAGGGATATGCACAAAATTTTTGTTATAGAACCTGACCCTTTCAATATATTTACCCAACCTTTCCTTTGCAATTTGAAAGGCATCAGGGTCTGCATCAAAACAGATAAGTTTCGCATCCGTATGCTCCAGAATATACTGGCTGTGTCCACCTGTTCCCGTGGTAGCATCAATATAAGTTCCGCTCATATCTGTTATAAGTAGTTCAAATGCCTTTTGAACAAGAACAGGTATATGATAATTTTGCGCATTTACCCCCTTTCTTTTTTATAAGAACCTATAACTTTTTCGTTAATACCTCCTATCTTCATAAGGTTTTCAACATAAGGAGACATACCCTTAATTGTTACATCATACCCCTTTTTGATTATCTCACCTAACTGAGCATTAAAGAGTGGAACATCAAGGTAATGTATATGGGTAACATTAGAAAAATCTATCACTACTTTTCGAGAATTACTTGATACTAACCCACTGATGGAGTTAATAATTGCATAAATTTTTGACTCCGTAATAATACCTGAAACAGGTAGCATTACGGCATCTTCCAAAAGAACTTCATTCATAAATACCTCCTTATAGGTTTAATTCTTCAAATTTTTCTTCTATTGTCTCTCCTGCCTCCTGTTCAAGTTTATTAAATCTTTCCGGGTCCCAGATTTCCATTTTATCCAGTGCACCAATCACAATTGCATCTTTTTCTATTCCTGCAAAAGATAAAAGATGGGATGGTATTTTAATTCTTCCCTGGCCATCCATTATCGATTCCTCTGCATTTGAAGTGAAATATCTTACAACTTGCCTTATATCATGTTTAAAATAGGGAAGCTGCCGTAATTTATCTTCAAATGCCACCCACCCTGTTTTTGGATATACGATAAGCGATTTATCAAACCCCCTTGTTATGACAAATGTATCCTCATCCTCAGGTGTAAGGAGTTTTCTGAACTTTGCGGGCACAAATATTCTGCCCTTACTTTCAATTCCATAATTATATTTCCCAATAAATCTCATTTTCATTTAAATCCACCACAATTCACCACAATTCACCACCATCATATAAACCAATTTTTATATTGTCAAGGGCAAAATGCGATTTTTTTAAAAAAAATTAAAATTTTTTTAAAAAATGGGCAAAATATCTAAAATCAGCCATAAAAAGCAGAAACTTTCTGACAGGATAAAAACAAATTCTGACGGTGTTGGTGTATTATAGGTTGGCAAGTTCTTCTGTAATTGTCATTGATAATCAATGAGTTTATTGAGTTAAAAAAGGTTGAGAAAGAAATAGTCTGATTGGTCTGATTAGTCCGATTAGTCTAATTGGTTGAAAGAAAGTTCGTAAGGCGTAAATAGTGAATGAGTAGATGAGTGAATGGGTAAAGGATTAATAAACGTGTTCGTGGTGGTGATTCGTGCAAAACGAAACAAACGAAATGGACGAGACGACCTCACAGGCTTTTCTCTCATTGTCATTGCGAATGTCCACTCCTTGCTTTGCTTATGTGAAGCAATCTCACAGGATGGGTGGTGTCGTTTCCTCTTTATCTCCCTCCCTTGACGGGAGGGATAAAGGGAGGGTAAAATGAAAAAGACAGCCGAGAGCCGTTGGCAAAAAACAAAATTTTGGAGGAGAAAAATTGGGGTCAGTCGTACAAATTACAAAATTTTTTCCTTATTGAGTATCAAGGTAATTAAAAGAAAAGTAAATGACCGAACCCAATTTTTTATCATTGCGAGCGACCAACGGGAGCGTGGAAGTCGCAGGCGTGAGCGAGAGAAACAAGTAAACACTCTCATTCAATGGACATCTTCCTCTTTATCTCCTTCCCTTGATGGGAGGGATAAAGGGAGGGTGTCTTTTGTTTCTTGAGTTTTGTAATTTGTACGACTGACCCCGCTGAAATTGAAGGTTGAAAGTTTAAGGTTCAAAGTAAACGAAATAAACAAAAACAGACGAAAGGAACGAAAACAACGAAAACAACGAGACAAATTTATCCCGTGAAATGTGAAACTATTTCACTGGGACGAGATTTTTCTTGACAAAAATATAATTTTTTTTATGTTATACTATGAAAAGAGATAAAGATAAAATGCCCGAAGATAAGCAGTGGCACCATCCTGGTGG
>WFRC01000068.1 GCA_015486685.1 Caldifarciminota bacterium | reverse complement strand
TCATCAAGCATTTCAAATGTGGCAGACTGCCCACTCCTATTGGTTATTTCATATTTCCTTGGCACTACCTGATTTAATAGTTCCTGTATAAAATCAAATCTCTTCTCTGTATCTAAACTATCATTCACTGTTGATACACTCTTTATTGAAGGGTCGTAGACATATACCGCTGTCTTATCAAGAACATCTTTTATTGTAATATTTGAATTGTCCCTTGTGTATAATCCACCTATTGCTCTTCTCTCTTTGCCATCCACTGTTATCTTCGCCTTTATTGTCGTTGTATCACCTGCTTTTAACCCTGAACCATCAAATACTGCCTCAGCATACCCATCTGTGCCTGATGCTACAATATCAGGGGTAATTACTCCCTGAGTGGCATTAAATTCTACATTTAACCCCGACATTGGCTCACCCAATAATGTGGACACAAACGCCCTTATTCTCCTCTTCCCAAGTGATTTGAAATAACTTGTCCTGTGAAAATCAAGGTTGACAAGTTTTATCTTAAGAAAGTTTATATGCATCTTTGTTACCCAGGTAAGTGTCCCCATAAATGCAGGTAAAGATGTAAATGTGCTCATCAGAAATAATGGTCCAAGACTTAATATGTATGCACATATATTGTCCTGAAATAATAGATTGAGGTTGGGGTTGTCAAAAAATCCGTATGTCTCTGTTATTGCATCAAGCTCCGGAACTGTGCTCCCATCAAGGTCTGTCCATATATCGCTTGAAGGAGTGAGAAACTGCTCTAAAAACTCCTCTATGTAGTCTTTGAATGTCCCTCCACTATACCCTCCACTTATTTTATACATCCCCGCTCCTGTCTCAGGGTCTCTTACAATATATCCTACCCCCTGCCAGTCCGAAATCTGTATACCCCTCTGAGGGACTATCACCTCCTTTCCAACTGAAACATACTCCTGTATTTTACTAAAAACACAAGACCCTACATTAAGTGGTATACTCCCTATGTTTGATTGGTTTATTAAATATATGGGAATGCCTTCCTCATTTGCTCTGGCAAGACACTGCACTGCCGAAAGCGATGGTATTCTGTATAACTCCTCTAACACCACCTCTTCAAGTAAAGAACTTATTATCCCTGATGGAATGAAAAATTGTTTTCTTTTATTCCAGTCGCCATCTGCAGGAAATACCCCCATTAAGTCCCTGTCTAAATCTATTGTTACCTTTGAACCTGTTATCTTCCATGGTATATCAAAAAGGTAGGAGACATCAAGGTTAAAACTTATGAAACACTCTGCTGGTTCCCTCGTCTTTACTACTCCTGCTGTCCTTGCTATCATCTCATCACTCCTGTCCATCTGGTAAAAATAGGTTAATCCTACATTCCTCAGCTGCTCTCCTATATATTCATCTTCGTATTTGCTTGCTCCATCTATTGCTGCGGTGATTCTCTCTCCACTTTCTTTTACCAATTCCTTCGGCATATCCTGAAGGTCTAATACTATGGCATAATGCCCACCTGCTATTATCCTGTTCTCTATTTCCTCAACAGGATAGTCAGGACTCCAGGGGGTATAAAATTTTATCCCTACATTCTCAGGGAGTCCCATTGTTATATCGTCTATTAGATGGTCACCCCTTCTTTCTCCATTCACCTTTAACTGCATCAGTAAATGAATGAGATAGGGTGGAACATTATATCTTCCTCCGTATGCCTCTATGGTCTGTTCATCTACCACCCTTGCTGGTCTGTATGAAATTGTTATTCGCTTCCCCCCAAGTTCACAGGTAGGAGCAGTATAGTCTATTTCTAAAAGGTCTATTGATGGGTCTTCTGCTAAATATAAAGGCCAGTATGATACCTCTATTCTTACCTTATGCCTTAATTTGTCGGGTATCTCTTCCCATTTTTCATACTCCTGCATGACATTGTATGGAAGTGTGCCCGGAACATATCCTAAATGGAGTTCTTTTATCTGCCTTATGCCTGCAACCCTTCCAAGTGTTGGATTCTCTATTGAGTCAGAAAGGTATGTCTTGAATTTGTCTCTGTATTTGTTCCACTCCGATGTAATTATTGATGTATCCATACTGCTTATACCACCAAGTGAATCTGTTATGCCTGATGCCCCAAAGGAATTGACAAGCCCTTCTGTATCAAATGAGAGAATTTTGCGTAAATCCAACCCTTCCTTCTTTATATGCTCCTTGAATGCACAATCCATTTTTATCCACATCCATCTTGCCTTACCTATATTTTCGGGATTGAATGCACCTCTGTATACCTTTCCACCTTCATAAGGAATATATGTCTCAACCCATACCCAGTCTAATTTCATCCCATAAGGTCTCCCGTTTACTATTAACATAGTCCCTGGAATGTGATTTGTGGCTATTACATTACCCGCTATCCAGGGGTCATTTACTCCAAGCATCTCCTCCATCCACTTTATTGGTACTATTATCCGTCCCTTTACATACCTCGCAGAATAGCCTGAATACCTTAAAAGCGCTATAAGAAGAGAGGAAATATCAAAATCATTCCCCGCCTTCTCAAGCAATGTCTCATCCGCGCCTTTTAGACTCCCATAATATGGCTCATACTCTATGTTATTCAGCACATAGTCAAATATCTTCGCAGGCATATGTTTGAGACTATCTGCAAGGTGTTTTATCCTCGGAGTAAATTGCACCTCAGGCGTCTGTGAGAGATATCCTGAATCCCCTGTTGCAGTGAAAATATAAGGAATAAGAGGAATATTCCCTGAATACACAGGTTGGTTATTGGTTATTTGTAATTCGTCATCGGTTATTCGTAATTCCTTATTCTGTTTTATCCCTTTGTTGGCGGTAAGCGGTAAGCGGTGAGCGGAAAGCGACGAAGACTTCCTTATCTCTCCTCGATCTTTCTTTCCTTCTCTCTTCTCCCTTTTCTCCCTTCTCTCCTTCTTCAACTTCTCAAAATACTTCTTCCCCTCAGGTGTTAATTCTATCTTCTTTATCTTCTTCTTTGGTGGAGGAGCATATTCTTCTCTTTCTAATTGTCTTACAGGCAGTGTTAATACACACCTTTTTCTTCTCTTTATTTTTCTCTCTTTTATTCTCCTCACTTTCCCTGAGTGGGGCACTTTTAATCCTTCAACCTTCTCAATTTCTCTTAATGCATCATCAATCCTTCCACGGGAAATTGCCCTTCTTATCTTCTTCGCCCTCTTCTGAAATACCTTGAATGCCCTTTTATGCCTTTTTATTATCTCTTCCGGCAATCCCTTTTCCCTTAAATCCTTTCCGATAGCCCTGAATTCCTCCTCTGCATCGCCCAATTTTCTCAATATATCAGAAACCCTTGCTTTCCCTTCTTTTAACTTCTGAATATCTTTTTTTAGACTATAATTCTTTGGGGAATAAGGAGATTTCTTCTGGGCATACAGAGGCAAATCAAATGCTAAATTCAGAAATGTAAACAAGGAAAACAACAAAACTCCTTTGAACCACCTATTTTTCATAAATTTTATCATCCTACCTCCTTATTGAATTTATACAATATTTTAATGAAAACTCCAATCTTGTCAAGTAAAAAATTCCTCTTTTTTTCATTTTTTTTAATCCTTTCTCCATACCCTATACCCCATTAACTATACCCCAATATCACTTCCTACTTC
>WFRC01000067.1 GCA_015486685.1 Caldifarciminota bacterium | reverse complement strand
CCTTTAACATTCAACTTTCAACATTAATCTGTACCCCAATCCGTATCACCGTTATTAGTAAAATAATCGGGATTAGGAAATCCCTCCTACATATCCATACCCTATACCCTATCAACTATACCCTAAATATAGGGCTGGGAAGCCCCTCCTACGATAAAATAATAAAGACCGTGACTTGTGTCCATAATAATGCGGAATGCAGAATTAACAAATAACGACGCAACGGCACGGTCGTTGCACTCCAGATTCACCCTCCCTTAATCCCTCCCATCAAGGGAGGGAAATAAAGAGGAAACGACTTCACCCCATCCTGCGAGATTGCTTCGTCGCTACGCTCCTCGCAATGACAGAAGGGAAAACCTGTGAGAGTGTTCATTCATTGCATTCGCTCACATCTGCGACTTCTTCGTCGCTTTGCTCCTCGCAATGACAAAAAGGGAAAAAGAGAGATTGAAAATAATCTTGACTTTTTGATTTTATTGGGTATATTTTGTAATTATAAATTAGCAGGAAAAGGATAGGAAAATAAAAATAGGTAACAGCATATTGCTGAGCCTGAATGAAAAAAGGAGGAAGATTTGAACAGATTGGAGGGGTCTCAAACCCTTTTTATTACAAGTAAAGCAAATATGTATAAACGAGAAGGTAAGGATATAGCAGTGCTCGCAGCAGGCCAACCCGATTTTGATACACCTGATTTTATCAAAGAGGCGGCAATCGATGCATTAAAAATGGGGAAAACCAAGTATACTCCCGTAGGTGGTATCCCTGAACTTGTTCAAACAATTATAGAGAGATATAAGGGAGAAAGAGGCATTAAATATGATGAAGATGAGATAATAGTAAGTTGTGGGGCAAAACAGTCAATATTTAATATTTTGTCGGCGTTATTAGAGGAAGGTGATGAGGTAATTATACCCGTGCCATACTGGGTGAGTTATCCTGAAATTGTTAAGTTTTGTAATGGAATACCTGTATTTGTTGAAACGGGCAATTTATTGAAGATTACACCACAACAGTTAAGAGATGTAATTACAAAAAGGACAAAGGCATTTATCTTGAATACACCCAATAATCCGAGCGGTATGGTTTATACAAAAGATGAGTTGATGGAGATTTCAAAGGTGCTGAAAGAATATAATATCTATACAATTTCTGATGAGATATATGAAAAGATTGTCTATGATGTGGACTTTTTCAGTATTTCCCAGATGCCAAATATGAAGGAAAAAACATTTGTTGTAAGTGGTGTTTCAAAGTCTTATGCAATGACGGGATGGAGATTAGGATATGCGGCAGGTCCAGAAGAAATAATAAAATATGCAGGTATCATTCAATCCCATACAACGACCTGCGCTCCATCTATGTCTCAGTATGCTGCTGTAGAAGCACTAAGGATGGGCAAGCAGGAAGTAGGCAGGATGGTTTCCATATTTAAGAAACGAAGGAACCTGTGCGTTGAACTTCTAAAAGGCATTCCTGATGTGAAATTTAATATACCTCAGGGTGCGTTCTATATATTTCTGGATGTTTCTGCGTATGAAAAGGACTCTATGAAATTTGCCAATGAACTTCTTGAATATGGTGTGGCAGTTATTCCTGGTGCACCATTTGGTAAAGATGGATGTATCAGGATATCTTATGCATCCTCTGAGGATGATATTAAAAAGGGTATAAAGAGAATCGGCGATTTTCTAAAACAAAAATGAGATATTTTTTTGATACAGCGACTATATATGTAAAAGGTGGGGATGGGGGAGACGGGATGGTGCATTTTAGAAGGGAAAAATATGTCCCAAAAGGTGGTCCTGATGGAGGGGATGGAGGGGATGGAGGGAGTGTTATTCTTAAGGTCAATCATCAATTAAATACATTGCGTGATTTTAGGTACAAAAGGCATTACAGGGCAGGAGACGGTGGAAATGGGAAACCGAATTGCCAGAATGGAAAAAAAGGAAAGGATATTATTCTCTATGTGCCACCAGGCACCAATGTATTTGATAATGATACAGGTATATTGTTAAAGGACCTTATAACAAATGAAGGCACATTTGTTGTGGCAAAGGGAGGTAAGGGTGGAAAGGGGAATACACACTTCAAAAGTTCAACAAATCAAACACCTATCAGATTTGAGGAAGGTGGTATTGGAGAAGAGAAACAGATAAAACTTGATTTGAAACTTGTTGCCGATGTGAGTTTTGTCGGATTCCCTAATGCGGGTAAATCTACACTTTTAAGAAGGATTTCCGATGCAGAACCGAAGGTTGCTTCTTATCCGTTTACTACCCTTGAACCATATCTTGGGACTGTAAATACAAGTAAAGGGAATGTGATATTTGAAGATATTCCCGGTATCATAAAGGATGCCCATAAAGGTAAAGGGCTGGGTATTAAATTCTTAAAACACATAGAAAGAAGTTATGCACTTTTATTTATAATGGATATCACGGATAATCCCTTTGATAGATATAATATTCTCATAAAAGAGATTAGTGACTGGAAACATTCTTTACTTGAAAGAACTCAGTTTATTTGTTTGAATAAAATAGATATTTTTAAGGGAGACAAAAAGGAATTCAGTGGTATGGGAGAGAATGTCTTTTTTATATCAGCTCTGACAGGGGAAGGGATTCCTGAAATGATAAACAAGATTACCGGGATAATTCTTGAAATAGAGCATAGGTAAGTTCCTAAAAATGAGTGTATAAGTTAAAAAAATTAAAATGTGAATCCTGGTTGTGAACTATAAAAGTCAAAAGAACTTGCCCGAGTTTTGTAATTTGTAAGACTGACCCCGATTTTCTTCTCCTGTAATTTCAAAATATATATCTTCAAGGCTTTTACCTTCCATCTTGAATTTTTTTCTGAGCTTATCAATAGTATCACAGGCAATCAACTTTCCTTTATTTATAATGCCAATTCTATCAGAAATTTCCTCTGCGAGATAAAGCGAGTGTGTAGACATCAACACAGTTTTACCCTGTTTTATCTCTTCCCTTAAAATTCCTTTTATGATTTTTCCACTTCTGGGGTCAAGACCTACCATAGGTTCATCAATGATAATTACCTTCGGATTATGGATGAAAGCCTGAGTAAACATTACCTTCTGGAGCATACCATGGGAGTATTCTTTGCAGGGCAAATCTATCCAATCATCAATCTCTAAGCTTTTAATCATTTTTGCGGTATTTTTTTCAATATCTTCTTTATTCATTCTGAAAATTCTGCCCACAAAATATATAAATTCTCTACCTGAGAGTTCAGGATATGAAAATGGCTGGTCGGGAATAAAGGAAATTATGGATTTTGCCTCCTCGGGATGAAGATTGATATCTGTTCCATTTATATGTATTTTTCCTGATGTAGGCTTCATAATCCCTGCTGTCATCTTCAGGGTTGTAGTTTTACCTGCACCGTTTGGTCCTAATAGAGAAAAGAGTTCATTCCCGATAGATACCGTTAAATTATCCACAGCCCTTTTATTCCCAAAATCCTTTATAAGATGGGAATATTCAATCATATTTCAGGACTTTTACCTTTATTCTTCCAATAATCTGATAAAGTTTTGCCTGGTGAGCAAAATTCCCCTGCTCAAGTTTTATATGCGTTGCATCTGCTGGTGTTTGCCCAAATGTAGGGTCTACATCCACCCATCTACCAAGATATACAGATGTCCACGCATGGTAATAAAATTCACCCCCCACATAAACAAGCCCTACATTCACCTTCGCAGGTATACCAATGCTCCTTGCAAGTGCGACAAATAGTGCTGCATGCTCGTTGCAGTCCCCTTCCTTTGTATGAATTACATCAAGGGCATTCGGGATGGAAAATGTAGGCACCTTTTTGATATTTATATACAAATAATTTACAATTTTCTTTACGGCTTCCCAGTTTTTTGAATTTCCTACAATCTTTCTTGCAAGGTCTATTACTTCCTTATCATCCGCAGGGATAAAGGGTGTTGAAGATAAGAATTTTCTTAAACTGTCAGGCATCTTATACCTGGATTTCGGGTATGTGGTGCGAATAATGAGTGTATCACCCTTCAAGTGCTGTCGGTCATCCTGTATAGATAATCCTTTTAAACTTACATTACCAATTACAACCTTTAACATATTTACTTCCCTGGGGTTTTCTATATACTTTCCGCTTCCAACTGCATAAGATTCAAAGAGTTTAAATCCCTTATTCTCAAGTTTTTTTGCCTCTTTCTCGGATTCTCTCTTCATCACAAGCCCAATAGGCGATTCTTCTCTAATTAAATTCCCTTTCATATCTACCCAGAAAAGAATGTCAATATTTGTTAAACGCACACTATATTTCACTGCTTCAAGGCTGTCTATTACCTCTTTCCCGAGTTTTTTTATTGTGATTTCAAACATAGATTGCATAGAGGGGTCAAAATAATCAAATTTACCTGTCTTACCCGTTTCAACAATGCCTTCAAGCGTAGCGGGTATAAATCCATATTTTAAGGGGAGTTCCATTGACCTCTTTTTCCCTTCTGTATAAACATCTACCATAAGTTTTTTCCCAACTACTGTGCCCTTTGACCTTAATTTATGCTCTCCCGAAGCAAAATCAAAATAGAACTTTTTCAATGAATAATTTTTAGATGCCTCTGCCTTTAGTACACTTGTTACCTCATTTACCTGATTTCCCATTGGACTCATTTTCATATATGTTTTAGAAAATATACGATACCCTGTTTCCGTAGGTTGAACCATTGAGCCTGTATATCCTACTTTGTATCCTTTCAGATAAATTCCAAGGTACTCTGCCTTTCCCTTTGGAAAAACAATTTTCTGTGGTAAATTATTTGTATTTGACCTTGTATAGTAAAAAATTACGAGAAATAGTGCAAGAAAAAATATAGAAAGCGAGAAAAGAAATTTACCTTTCCTGGATTTCTTTTTTGAATGCATCATAAGCCTCCTTATCATAAAGAACAAAGATGATCTTCTTTATAGAACAATCTTTACTTATTGTCTCTTCAATCCCTTCTTTCATCGCTTTTGCTGCTTCTCTATAAGGGAATCCGCCGACCCCCGTTCCAAGCGCAGGAAAGGCGATAGATGAAATCTTCCTTCCACAGGCTTTCAGGATGCTATTTTTGGTTGCCTCTTTTATATATTCCCTTGATGTAATTAAATCCTGTTCCATAACAACGGCGTGTATTACCCATTTTGCAGGTAATTTCCCAGCCTTTGTAATAACTATCTTACCAACAGGTATAGGCCCCTTACTTACAGCCTCCATTTCAATTTCAATTCCGCCTTTCCTTCTTATTGCACCTGCTACTCCTCCACCCATCCAGAGATGGTTGTTTGCCGCATTTACAATAGCATCAACCTTAACCTCAGTTATATCTCCCTGAATTACTTCAATCATAGTCTCCTGATGAGAATTTTTTCTCCCTTTCTCTGGTGTGTTTCTGGGTTTCCCCAATATAGGAGCCAAAACTTACCTCACCGTTGTCTATCCTGATGTGAAAACCACAACTTGGATTGGTGCATACCCATGCCTTATACATAATGGATGAGCCATGTCTGCCATAATCCGAAAGGGGAACAAGCACCCCTTTGCCACACTTTAAGCATCTTGGAAATTTTTCTTCCACTGCCACCTCCCTTTTTAAGGTTTTAAGTGTTTTTTTAATTTTCCTGACCATTTGTCAGAAATCCGAAGAAGTTCAGGAATTTTGTGTTGCTCAATAAGTTTCAAAATCACCTTCCTGGCATCTTCAAAATTTATCTTGTGTCCCGGGGAAATGTAAACAGAGGTAATCTTTTTATTAAGTGGAGCAATTACCGCCCTTTCTCTTAATTTCATCTGAATCTCCTTCGCCTCCTCTAAATTTACATCCCATTTATGCTCTACTTCTATTAATACTGTTAAAGATATAAAAATAATAAAAAATGTCAATAAAAAATTTTCAGTTCAGTTATAAAAATTAAAAAAATCTGATAAAAACGCTTACCACCTGCTAACCAGCACAACAGCGTAAAATCTTCATTATTTCGGAATCCCATATTCAGGAAATTTTCGTTCTAATTCTCCACCGCAAGAACAAAGAGGTTTATGTCTTTTATTGTAGGGATTAATCATATCTGCGAGTCCATTAAAATCTAAGCTCCCCGGGCAGGACTCGAACCTGCGACCACCTGATTAACAGTCAGACGCTCTACCAATTGAGCTACCGAGGAGTGATGTGCTATTATAAAAAAATCTCTGGAAAAGTCAAGTATAAAAATACCTGCCTTTAAAAAATTTATGGAAAAAACTTGACAAATCCAAATTTAATGATATATATAAGAATATAAGGGGCCGTAGCACAGTTGGAAGCGCATCTGACTGGCAGTCAGAAGGTCACGGGTTCGAATCCCGTCGGCTCCAGATTGATAGAAGGGGTTTATATGTTGAAAAAATGCTTTATTTTACTCGGAATTCTTTTTATTGCAGGTTGTGGAGCAAAGGGCACATTTAAGGATGAAGCATATATTATGAAAGCGAATAAAGCCCTTATAAGAATAAGAAATACGATTCAAGCCTATGGTTACGATAAAGGTGGATATCCGCCCGATGGAGCAGACTTAAAAAAATATTTAAGAAGTTATTATTCAAAAGAGATTATCCATGATGGTGATAATATCCCAAAGTTGTCAATGAAGGTTATGGCAGCCCAAAACGAGGTTGACCAGGTTCAGGGAATCCTATCTGAACTTAAAAGAAGACTGTTGTTTGCCGATTCTGCATTCGCCGCAAAGGTAAATGTGTACCTTGTTCCTTCGGACAGCATCCTGAAGATATACAGTTTAGAACTCAAAAAGGGTTTAAAGAAAAAATCATCAGCGACGCCTATTGAAAATCTCAAAAAGATTGATGCAATATTAGGAGAAATTAACCCAAAGGATAAGGAAAAATCACTGTCAGATGCCCTTGATACAAAAGAGGCAGGCATAGATAGGGCGCTGCAATCCTTAAAAGATGCAATTAACGCTGTTGATGATACACTCTTAAATGTAATATCTCCTATACTGGACAATATTAAGACCACATTTAGCGGATATAAGAAAATCAGGAAAGGGAATATAAAAATCAGAAGAGAAGACCTGCCCGTTCCGGAAGATGAAATGGATGCGGTTAAAACCAAACTAAAAAAGATAAAAGATGCAAATGTTCAGGAAAGTATTGGAGAAATTGATAATCTAATCAGTGAATACAGGAAATTAGAAGGACAAATGTCATTTTACAAATATATTGTAGTCATTAAGGGGAAACTTCCGAAGTCAATTAATATACTAATCCAGTATCTCAAATATGAAAGGGAAAGTGCCATTAATGCAAATTTGGTATTATTTGCCCAGGATAATCTCCACAGGATAAAAGATATTGTATCAGCAGAAATTCATAAGACAGGTGTCATTCCCACAGGAGACCTAAATGAAAAGTTCAATAATTTACCTGTATGGGTAGATTTTACATCGCGATTCAGTCAGGGACCTTATGTGCAGGAAATACCCGGTGGCTATTCAATAAAGGCTAAGGCAAATGACTTTGATAAAACAGATATAATACTCACGGTAAACTATGAAAATGGATGGGATAAAATGGTGAAAGAATCCTTCTCGTGGGGGCCTGTTTATACAACAAATGATTCAACAATTACATTTTTCGTTATGGCAAGGGCAAAAGATGCCTCAAATACAATGTTATCAACCCGACCTCAACGCATACAAAAGCCTGAGCCAAAGAAGAAAAAAAGAAGAAGAAGGAGATAAAATGAAAAGGTTATTATTTTTCCTCTCATTTGCAATTTTGTTTACTTCCTGCACCTCTACGCAGGCAGTAAAAAAGACTACCCCAACCCAAAAGCCCAAAAATAGGGTTAGCACATCTAAGAAATACTATGAGTTTGGATATGAGTACTTAAAAATTAGAAATTATAAGGATGCGATTGTGAACTTTAAAAAAGCAGTTGCAGATAGCCCTACATTTGTAGATGCGTATGTTGGATTGGGGAAATCTTATGAATCATTAAAACAGTACGGAGAAGCGGAACAAACTTATAAAGAAATTTTGAAAAATGCACCAAATAGTACTAAACCTTATATCGCACTGGGGAAACTTTATCAAAAAGAGGGAAGATTTGATGCAGCAGGAGCACTATATAAAACACTTGTAATGAAAAATCCTGATAAGGCAGATGCATGGGATGCTTATGGGAATTATTGGGAAAATATTAAAAATTATACCACTGCTGTCCAATATTACGAAAAGGCACATAATCTTGCACCTGACAATATAAATATTGCATTCAGGCTTGGCAGAACTTATGGAGAAGCAGGAATGCCAGGAAAGGCTATTGGACTCCTCGAAGAAGTAAAAAAGATGTATCCCAAAGATTTCACCGTAAGACAAAAATTGGGAGATGCGTATCTTGATGCAAAAAAATATCTCAGGGCTTCCCGGGAATTTCAATATGTGCTTTCAATAATGCCAAGTCATATCACATCTCATATAAAATTGGGACAATGCTATGAAGGATTGAAAAAATATAAATTGGCAGAAGCACAATATCTAATGGCAGACAGCCTTGAACCAACCAACCCATCTCCATATTACCTTTTAATCAATATGTCAATATTTGAAACAAGGAACTTCTCGGCAGCAAAAAAATATCTGAGAGCAGCAGAAAAAATTTCTCCTAAGGATGAGATTCTGCAATGTTTTTGGGGAGACTATTATGTTGAATTAGGAATAGTAAAATATATGAAAAAGCAGGAATTTAGAAAAGCCAAAGCAAAATTTAACATAGGCATTTCAAATTATCAGAAGGCAATAAATATAGCAAAGAGTGAAAGGTGGAAAAAATATGCAAAAGATGGTATTAAAAGGGCTAAAAAATTGATTAAATCTGCGAAGGAGCAGATGTGGTAAGATGAGATGAAAAGGGGAACTTCCTTAATAGGTATATTAATATTAATAGCAATAATTATATTTGTTATGATATTCGGTGTTAAATGGGTACTTATAAAGGTGAGGTATGCTGCGATTAAGGACAAGGTAGAGAGCCTTGTAAAATTTGCTCAAACCAAAAGTGATGGGACAATGATGAAAGAAATAATGGAAAGGGCACATGATAATAATGTTAAGATTAACCCTGATTCTATCTTGATTGACAGAGAACCTGGCGACCATATTACAATCTCTCTTTCTTATACAGATAGTATTGTTATCCCTAAAAAGACACTCTATTTTCACTTCAGATTAGAGAAAACAGGACCACTTGGAGACTAATTGATAAATAATAATGTTCTTGTCTTGAACCTTGACTATGAACCAATAAGTGTTATAAAGGTGAAAAGGGCTATTGTTCTTACCATTATGGGAAAGGCAGAATTGGTTGAACCCTATGATGGCAAAAAAATCAGAAGCGTATCTATATCTTTACCTCTACCCAGTATTGTAAGACTGCATAGGTATATCCACATAAAAAATAGAGATATTCCTCTGACAAGAAGAAATATATTGCGGAGAGACCACTATATCTGCCAGTACTGTGGGAGAAGAGATGGGCCAATGACCGTAGACCATATTATACCTAAAAAATATGGAGGTAAAGACACCTGGGAAAATCTTGTATGTGCCTGTTCAGAATGTAACTCTAAAAAAGGTGACCATAAACCCGATGAGGTGGGGATGAAATTATTAAAAAATCCCAGAAAGCCCCATTTTTTTACCTTTGTTTATTCATCGGTAGGGTTTCCTGACAAAAAATGGAAGCCTTATCTTTTTATGTCTTCATAATAGGCATTTTTTTTAAGGGAAATTACACATATCCTTCTTCGTATCTTGAAAAGATATATAATCTAAAAGGGATTGATACATTATACAACCTATATTATGATAATGGATTTTTTGATGTAAACATTATTAGTTCAAACGATACAATAGTTATCAAAGAAGGTGAAAAATATAGATTTGCAGGGATAAGGCTAAATGGCAATTATTTTTTTTCATCAAAGCATATTCAGGATATACTCCCTCAGTCAAATTCACCATTTTCTTCCAATGCAATCCAGAAGTCTATTAAACACATTATGACATTATATCAAAATAATGGTTTTCCGTTTGTCTCGGTAAAGATGAGGAGGGTTTATTTAATAAATAAAAGTGTGGGATTTAATCTCGAAATATTTGAGGGGCCCAGATGTAAGATTGACAACATTAAACTAAAAAATACAGGTATAACAAGAATAACCACCATTGAAAAATTTCTAAGAATCAAAAGAGGGGTATATTTCTCAAAGAAAAATCTTGAAAATAGCTTAAAAAGGATAGGGAATTTGACATTTATTAAAATAGATGGGTATAGTATTATGTATAACGGGAATGGGGATATAGATATTATTCTGAATAATAAGGAGTATAAATCCGGACAGGCGACAGGCGCACTGGGATATAAGAAAAATGAAGGAGTCACAGGACTTTTATCATTCGGGACAGAAAATCTTCTTGGAACAGGAAGGGGATTATTATTCAAATGGGAAAAGATTAACCAGAATAAGCACCAGGCATATATAAAATATTATGAACCTTACTTCTTGAACCTTCCATTAAACCTTAATATTGCCCTTTCTCAGATGTTTCTTGATACTACCTATGCTGAAACAAATTTAGAAAGTAACATTACAGCATTTTCTCATCCATTTTATACTCAATTGGGCATAGGAGGAAAAGAAATACTTTTACCTCAAAAAAATCAACATGAAAAAAGATATTTTTTTTCATCGGAATTAGGAATAAATTCCCTCTTCCCGAAAGAAATGCCCAAAAAGGGAATTATGATTTCCGGAAAGCGATTATGGGAAAATGTAGGTATAACAAAGATTAAGGGTAATTTACACCTTACAATACCCATAAAACATTCCCTCGCATCTTATATAAAATTCAGGTATGAAGAGGTTTATGGGAAGAATCTTAATATAGGTGATTCAATAAATGTTGGGGGAGGTGATTTTTTAAGAGGATATGTGCAGGGTTATTTCCTTACAAACGAAGTTTTTCTGGCAACTGCGGGAATAAGATTTTTTATGGGGAATTTCTGTTTCTATCCATTTTCTGATTATGGAAGACTAATCCAGATACATAGGAATATTTACTCTTTCGGATTCGGGATATTTTATCAAAAGACAAAAATTACATTTGCAATGCACAACAGGGATATATTGGAAGGTAGGATTATCGTAAACATAGTCACAGCACTATAATTGAAAGTCACCAAAATATTCGTTGAAAGTTAAAGGTTCAAAAGTTGAGGGGAAAAAGACGCTTACCGCCAAATAATAATGCGGAATGCGGAAGTGAAACGCTAACAGCCTACCGCTAACCGCTTTCCGCTTAATAGGAATATTCTTTTGTAATTTTGCATTTTAGAATTTACATTTTTCATTTTCATATCCGTATCACCGTTCTTGGTGAGGTAATCTACATCAATCTGGCAAATATCCTTCTGGCGGTAAGCGGTAGGCGGATAGCGGTAAGCGCCTTCATCTCTTTCAACTTTCAACATTCAACATTTAACTTCTCCTTCAATATCCTTTCACCGTTTTCTTTTTACATTTTACGCTTTACGCCTCACGCTTCACGGTCTTTTTTCGTTTGTTTTTCACGAGGTACTACCACAAACACATTTCAAGTGCAAAAATCAAGACCTGACCCTAAATTTTCCATTTTTAAGCCTTTCTAAATCGTTGTCCACCATCATCTTTACCAGCCCTTCAAATTTTACCTCTGGTTGCCACCCTAATTTTTTCTTTGCCTTGCTGTAATCGCCTTTCAATTCATATACCTCAGCAGGTCTAAAGTATCTTTTGTCTGTAATTACATATTTTTTCCAGTCAAGTCCCACATATTCAAATGCCTTTTCTGTAAATTCTTTCACAGAGTGTGTCTCTCCTGTTGCAATTACATAATCATCTGGTTTATCCTGCTGAAGCATCCTCCACATCGCTTCAACATAATTGCCTGCATATCCCCAATCTCTTTTGGCATCAAGGTTCCCTAATTCTAACTTGTTTGCTAATCCTAATTTTATTGCTGCTACACCTGCACTTATTTTTCGTGTAACAAATTCATATCCCCTTCTTGGAGATTCATGATTAAACAGAATACCTGATACGGCAAAAAGATTATATGCCTCTCTGTAATTTCTTGTGAAATGAAAACCAGCAACCTTGGAGATACCATAAGGAGACCTTGGATAAAAAGGGGTGCTTTCATTTTGTGGACTTTCTAATGCTTTTCCAAACATTTCACTGGAAGCAGCAAAATAAAATCTTGTATTTGGTGATTTTATTCTTATTGCAGAGAGTATATGCAAAGTTCCATTTATGTTTGTATTTATGGTAGAAAATTCGTCTTCAAATGAATAACTCACAAAACTTTGAGCGGCAAGGTGATAACATTCATCAGGCTTTACCTTTTCTACTACATTGAACAAACTTGCATAACTTTCAAGAGAAGCGGGATGCAAAATTATTTTGTCCGTAATATGCTTAATCCTCCACAATCTGTGTTCAGGGTCTTCAAGTGCAACCCTTCTTATAATGCCATGCACCTCATATCCTTTTGATAATAATAATTCTGCAAGATACGAACCATCCTGTCCTGTAATACCTGTTATTAGTGCCTTTTTCATTTTACCTCCTTGTTTAATAAGTTAGAAATAGGAACTGAGAAGTAATAAAAACCGTGATGCGTGACCGTGTTTCGTGTTTACTTTTTTCGTTTGTTTCGTTTTTCACGAGTCACCATCACGAACACGTTTGTTAATCCTTTACTCATCTACTCATTCACTTCCCACTTAAAGTGTAATAACGCCGCAGGCAAATAACTGCTCCATTTCTTTTTCAACAGTCATTTTTCATTTTACAATCTGCATTTTGCATTAAATTATAAATCCCCAATTCCCAAATCCAAAAAGTAATCGCTTACCGCCAAAAATAATGCGGAAATATATCGTTAATCGTAAATCGTTATTCGTTAATTGTAAAAACAACAAACAACAGATTAACAACGCATTCACACGGTGAATGCACTCCAAAATACTCCTCCCCACCTGTGAGATTGTTCACTCATTACATTCGCTCACGCCTACGGCTTCCACGGGACTTCGTCGCTCGCAATGACAATGCGGATAGCGGTAAGCGTCTTCATTCCTTTCAACAGCATATTTTTCAACTCTCCTCCTCCTTTACCCATAACTACATCGCAATACCGCCGTCTACCCTTATTACCTCTCCTGTAATATATTTTGCTTCATCTGAGGCAAGAAAAATGGAAAGATTCGCAATATCCTCAGGCAGCCCAAATTTTTTTAAGGGAATAAGTGAGAGATAATTTTTTTTCACTTCTTCTGATAAAATATCTGTCATTGGTGTTTGAATAAAACCGGGAGCAATGGCATTAACGGTAATATTCCTTGAACCTACCTCTTTTGCAATGGATTTTGTAAAGCCAATAATGCCTGCTTTTGAAGCCGCATAGTTTGACTGCCCCGCATTTCCAAATAGCCCAATGACCGAACTGATATTTATTATTCTCCCTTTTCTTGCCTTCATCATATATTTTATAAATGCCTTTGTGCAGTTAAATGTGCCCTTCAAGTTTACTGTAATTACGCTTTCCCATTCAGACTCTTCCATCCTGAGTAGAAGATTATCCCTTGTAATACCTGCATTGTTTACGAGAATGTCAAGTCTTCCAAATTCTTGAATTACATCATTTGCCTGCTTCTGCACATTCGCAAGATTGGTAATATCAATTTTGTGGAACACAGATTTTCTCCCTAATCTTTTTATCTCTTCTGATGTCTTTTCTCCCTCATCAAGTACATCCCAGATGATAATATCTGCACCCTCTTTTGCAAACCTGGTTGCAATTTCTTTTCCGATACCTCTTGCTCCACCTGTAATGAGGGCAGTTTTATCCTTTAATCTCATTTAATACCTCCATTATATTTAAGAAATCTTGATAATTATCGAATTTCAACAATCTTTTTCCTGAGACTGTCCTTTTTATAAGATTTGTCAAAACTTTGCCAGGACCCAGTTCTATAAATGTATCAATACCCATTTTATCCATTTCGTAAACACTTTCTTCCCACATTACAGAATGCGTTATCTGTTTGGATAATGCCTCCCTTATTACCTGTTTATCCTTTGTAGGTTTTGCAATAATATTTGGGATAATATAAATTTTTGCATCTTTGATTTCTGTTCTGGAGAGCACCTTTGTAAAGGGTAAAGACGCATTTTCCATTAAAGGTGAATGGAATGCACCGCTCACAGGGATTTTAATCGCCCTTTTTGCCCCTTTCTCTTTTGCCTTCTGGATTGCTTCTTCTATGGTGTGTTTTTCTCCAGATACAACAATCTGCTGGGGTGAATTATAATTTGCTATAATAAGGATACCATTTTGCGATACCTCTTTTACTATTTGTTCAACTGCATCCCTTTTTAAGCCTATTATTGCAGCCATTGTGCCCGGATTTTCCTGCCCTGCGTTTGACATCAATTCACCTCTGAAACGCACAAGATGAAGTGTATCTTCAAAAGAAAGTGCCCCCGAAGCCACGCAGGCTGTATATTCCCCAAGACTGTGTCCTGCCACTGCATAGGGAATTATACCCTTTTCTTTTAAGAGTATATAAGATGAGTAAGAATGAAGAAAAATTGCCACCTGGGCATTCTTTGATTCCGTAAGCACTTCCTGGGGGCCATTAAAACATATATCTATAATGTCTACTCCAAGAGACCTGCGGGCGTTTTGATAAATTTCCTTTACATAGTCTGATTTTTCATATAGGTCTTTTCCCATCCCTACATATTGACTTCCCTGCCCGGGAAAAACAAAGCCAATCTTCATCTTACCATCCTTTCTAAATCTTCTTTGATTACATAGTTTACCCTCTCTTTGTAAAATCTATATGCGTTTTTTATTGCATTTTTTATTGCATATTTTTTTGATTTTCCATGCGATACTACGCTAATACCATTTATACCTAATAATATTGCCCCTCCATATTCTTCGTAATTCACCCTTTCCATTAATCCTCTAAATGCGGGTTTCATTAAAATTCCACCCAACATTGTAAATAAACCTTTTTTTGCCTCTTCTCTTAATATAATTTTGATAAAATCTACAAGTGATTCACCAAATTTTAAGATTGCATTTCCCGTAAAGCCGTCACAAATCGCTATATCCACAGTGCCTTTCAGGATATCGTCCCCTTCAATATTCCCATAGAAATTTAATGGTGAATTTGAAAACAACCCATAAACCTCAGATGTAAGATTGCTGCCCTTTGTTTTCTCTGCACCCATTGATAGCAATCCAATAGAGGGTTCTGAAATATTATAGACCTTATTCATATAAATAGATGCCATAATCCCAAATTGAAAAAGATTTAAGGGTTTTGAATCAGAGTTTGCTCCTACATCAAGGACAAGGGTATGACCTTTCATAGATGGGAAAAATGTAGCAAGGGCAGGTCTTTTGACACCTTTTAATCTCCCAAGGGTGAAGAGAGAGAATGCCATTACTGCACCTGTATTACCAGCACTGACGAAGGCATCTGCCTCTTTTTCCCTTACATATCTTATCCCGACACCTATAGAAGAATCTCTCTTGCT
>WFRC01000066.1 GCA_015486685.1 Caldifarciminota bacterium | reverse complement strand
AAAAAAAAATAACATTTTTTTAAAAAAAGTGAAATTTTTCACTTGACATTAGGAAATTAAATTTTATTATAACCCCTATGAAAATAAGTAGATATATTTTTGCCGTTATAACATTATTCATTTTGTGGCTGTTGCTCACTGATACCTTTCATTCTGCAGAGGTATGGGTGGGTGCTTTTTGTTCGCTAATTATTGCAGCGTTCACTTATGCCGCATTTACAGAAAAGGGCTTATCCAATCTGAATCCTAAAAGGATATTCTGGCTTATTGTGTATATCCCCTATTTTTTCTGGGAGATGACAAAGGCAAATTTAGATGTTGCATACAGGGTGATCAATCCGAGACTTCCCATTAAACCAGGTATTGTGATGGTAAAAACAAAGATGAAATCCGATATAGGTAAAATTGCAGTAGCAAATTCCATTACACTCACGCCCGGAACACTTACGCTGGATGTTAAAGGTGATAAAATGTTTATACACTGGATATGGGTAAAAAGTGATGATGTAGAAAAGGCTTCTGAACTTATTCCCGGAGTATTTGAAAAGATATTAAAGAGGGTATTTGAATGATACTTGATATTTTATTTGGCGTTATTGTGCTTGCTACATTTCTCTCTCTTATCAGGGCAGTGATTGGTCCTACTGCCTCAGATAGAATGGTTGCCGTGGATATAATGACTACTATAACGACTGTTGTGCTTGTTGTCCTATCGTTAATTTTTAAGAGAAAGATTTATCTTGATGTTGCCCTTGTGTATGCTGTTCTTGCATATATAACGACCCTTGTGGTGGCAAGATATCTGGAGAAGGGGATATGATTCATACGATAGTAGGTTATGTGTTTTTGGGTATTGGAGCAATCTTTCTTTTTCTCAGTGGACTGGGTATCATAAGATTGCCTGATGTATATAATAGATTGCAAGCAGGCACAAAGGCATCTACATTTGGCGCCCTGTTTTCTATTATTGGTGTTGGAATTATTGAACCTACCTGGTTCTGGAAGTGTTTTGTCATTGCTTTATTTATACTTTTGACAAATCCTGTATCTTCGCATGCGATTGGTAGAGCAAGTTATAAATCAGGTGTAAAACTCTGGAAAGGTTCTGTTGTAGATAAATATAAGGATGAAAATGAAGAGGATGAGAAATGATTGTATCGGTATATATCCTTAATATAGTTCTTGTTTTGTTTATGGCAATTGGTGCGCTATTCGCCCTCCATCTTCACGATTTACTTTCTGCTGTTATTGTTATGGGGGTGGTAGATTTAATTGCTGCAATTATGTTTCTTGTGCTTCAAGCGCCTGATGTAGCGATTACACAGGCAGCAGTTGGGGCGGCATTGACCACGGCAATATTTGTTATTGCAATTATTCGTTCTTCTCGGGAGGAAAAATGAAGAGATTTTTTGCAATTATATTCCCATTGTTTATTGTTGTGATTTTTCTTTATGTAATGAAATTGATTCCTTTTGGAGCAGACAGAATGGTGGTTGCCAGACATTATCTTCAGGATGGCTTGCAGGAAACAGGTTCTACAAATATAGTTACATCCATTGTTGTTTTATACAGGGGGTTTGATACACTTGGTGAGGTAACAGTGCTTTTCCTTGCTGCATTGGGATTTGGAGCAATACTTGAAGGAATGAAGAAAAAGACAAAAAAGATAAAGGCATCCCTTGTTGTTAGAACCTCTACAAGGTATTTATTCCCATTTATTGTAATGTTTGGGACATATATATTTATCCACGGGCATCTTACCCCTGGTGGTGGATTTCCCGGTGGTGTAATTATTGCAGCCGGTGTTTTATTGATGTATCTCGCTTATAAAGATTTTGGAATTAATCACGCAAAATTTAAATTGACAGAGAGTTTTGCTGGACTAACCTTTATTATTGTAGGTCTTATTGGTCTGGCAATTTATGGTTCATTCCTTGCGAATTTCTTACCAAAGGGATTACCAAGGGAACTTTTCAGTGCAGGTATTATACCTATTATATATATAGCAATAGGATTTAAGGTGGGCAGCGAATTGGGTGGCTTGGTAGGTGAAGGATTGGAGGATAAGGAATGATATTCTACATAGCGAGCGGACTACTTATTGGCATTGGTCTTTACGGAATGCTTTATAAAAGAAATCTTATCAAAATAATCATTGGTTTAGATTTTATAGAAACAGGCGTAAATCTTCTTATAATTACATTATGTTATGTAAAGGGTGGAACAGCCCCTATATTTTCTCTCCCTTCATTGAAACCCTCTCAAATGGTTGACCCATTGCCTCAGGCGCTTGTTCTTACGGCAATTGTTATTGGTCTGGCTGTGCTTGCTATGGCATTATCAATTGTTGTCAGGATATATGAAAAGAATAAAACAATGGATATTTCAAAACTCAAGGGGTTAAAATGGTAAGTCCTATACTTCTTATAGCACTGCCTCTATTTTTTGCGTTTATAATACCTCTATTTAAGGGTATATGGAAATCTATTCTGCTTATTTTTGCAACACTTGTGAATTTAACACTATCTTTGATGATTTTACCTGTATCTTTGCATAAACCCATTATTGTCAAAATTGCAAACTTCCTCCCCCCTATCGGAATTAATCTCTTTGTGGGTCCTGTTGGGATTATGCTTTCTATACTTATTTCAGGAATAGGATTTTTGGGTGCTATTTATCTGTTGAAAATTGAAGATACACCACCCCTGAATAGATTTTATGCACTCTACCTATTAATACTTTTAGGTGCGACAGGGATGTCTTTAACAGGGGATATATTCAATATGTTTGTGTTCCTTGAAATTACCACCATATCTGCTTATGGATTGACTGCTTATGGTAAAAATAAACAGGGGCTTGAAGGCGGGATGAAATATCTCTTGATAGGTTCATTAGGGGCGAATCTTGTACTTGTTGGTATAATACTTTTATATGCGACCACGGGAACATTAAATATGGCAGATATTGCTATGCGCATACATCTTGTTCCTAAATCTGTTTTAATATTTGCATTTATACTATTTTTTGTAGGATTTGGTATTGAAGCAGAATTATTTCCTTTGAATGGCTGGAGTCCTGATGCAATGGAGGGTGCACCTCATCCCGTAAGTGTTATGTTCTCTGCTGTTATTTCCAAAGTAGGTTTGTATGCATTTTTCAGAATAATTATAACTGTAATGGGATTGACCCAATTTAAGGAAATAATGCTCTGGTTTGGTATTGCAACACTGCTGATTGCTGAACTTGCTGCCCTGCGGCAAAAAAGT
>WFRC01000065.1 GCA_015486685.1 Caldifarciminota bacterium | reverse complement strand
TTCGGACAAGATTATACACCGAAAAAACCAAATATATATAAAACAAAGGCAAAAACAGCTCAGGAAGCCCACGAAGCGGTTAGACCGACAAATCCTAAAATGCTGCCCGATATGGTCAAGCAATATCTGACTAACGAGGAATACAGGTTGTACACGATTATATGGAAGAGATTCATATCAAGCCAGATGAACAAGGCTTTGTTCAACAGCACATCCGTCATATTCTCATCGGAAACATTCGAGGCTAAGGCATCTTTTAGAGAACTGATTTTTGACGGATACCTGAAAATCTGGGATTACGGCAAAATTGAGACAACCAAAGCGCCTAATTTGAAAAAGAACGATAAAATAAGCCTGACAGACATTAAACCGAAGCAGCATTTTACCGAACCGCCGCCGAGATACACAGAAGCCGGATTAATAAAAGAGCTTGAAAAACACGGAATAGGCAGACCCTCAACATATGCATCAATAATAGGCACAATCATAAATAGAGGATATGTCGAGATTAAAGAAAAAAAGTTTTATCCTATGGAAATAGGTGTTACAACAAGCAAGATGCTTGATAAATTCTTCGATAACATAATCAATGTAAAATTCACCGCAAAGATGGAAGAGGGATTGGATGAAATAGCAAATGGAAAACTCGGCAAAGTGGAACTGCTAAGCCAATTTTATAATAAATTTAAGACACTGATAGACAATGCCTATGAAAAAATGGAAAATTTAAAACCAAAGCCGCAGGAAACAGACATAATCTGCGATAAATGCGGCGCTCCGATGGTGATTAGGGAGGGAAGATTCGGAAAATTCCTTGCCTGTTCGAATTATCCCAAGTGTAAAAATACAAAACCGTTAGAAGAAGATAAAACCGACATAATCTGCGATAAATGCGGCGCTCCGATGGTTATCAAATATTCAAAAAAAGGAACGAAATTCCTTGCCTGCTCGAATTATCCGGAATGTAAAAATACAAAACCGTTTCCCACAGGCCTTAAATGCCCCGAATGCGGCGGTGATTTGATTGAATACTCATCAAAGCGAGGCAAATTTTACGGCTGCTCAAATTATCCGGAATGCAAATTTACGGTAAGGGGCATAATTAAAAATGAAACCTGCCCTGAATGCGGCTATACGCTATTTATAAAGAAAAAAGACGGCTGGCACTGCGCAAGAAAAGCCTGCGGATATGTGGAAGAAGGAGAAAAATAAATTTCTAAAATGTCAATGAAAAGCTTCTGTGGACGAAACAAAAAAGACTGGAAATGTCTTGTTTTTCCATTTATAAAATGTTTGAATTCCAATAACAAAAAATTTTAGTTTTGAAATACTTGCATTGGTAGGCAAACTGTTCAAATATTCCCCACTGCATAATCCATTATTGAAAGAGCCGTTAACTATACCGTCATTATATTTATCATACCCTGCACATACTTGAAAATTTAACACATTTTTTAATACCTTTTCCTGATTTCTGTATAACCAATACGTCCCGTCTGTTGTTTTTCTTACATACCATACATTGGCAGGCACAATATTTCCATTTGAACAGTTGTAATATTTCAACGCACTTTCTTTGCTTAGAAAATTTATAGTACTTGTAGCATTATATATACTGCTAATCCTTCTTCCTTCCTGACCATACGCTCCAGTTCCGTCTTTACATCCGCAAATTATAATAGCTTTATTATCTTTTATATCATCACAACTTCCGTCCCCGCAAGCAGTTGAGCTGCTCCTACAAACGGAGTCTATATCCAATGTGCTAGCAACAATAAATTTGGTGTTAGGGGTATATGCTGCATTAGCATGATAATTTTTATTAACTATTGTTTCATAAGTAACATTACTAATTGTTCCATCAGGACAGTTATCATTAGTAAAATCCCTTATCATTTGCCACCCGTCTGCTACGAATAGCCTATCTGTTCCATTTTTGCAAAAAGTCTCATCTCCAACACTACAATTATCATCTATACTAAAAATACATATGCCATTATTCTCTTTATTCAAAGCAAAGCCGGCATGTCTGATATCTTCCGCAATTAAGTTAAAACTTGTTTGAATTTTCTCCTGCAATACAGCCTTTGCTCTTTCCTTGCTAATATTGCCCACATAGAATATATAAAAACTGTAAGACGCTCCCAGAACTACAAGCATCATTATCGATGCAACCAAAAGCTCGATTAAAGTAAATCCTTTTCTATTTAACATATCATTCTCCAGGGGTAATAAATATTTCACTTCCTATTTGATGAAGTTGTTTTCCATATCTCCAATATATAGTTATTATAGCTCTCTTTAAATATGGAGGTAAATAATTATCATCAACACAAAGCTTTACGGTATATTTATAATATAAATTTACACCATTCACATTTTTTTCTATAGAATACCCTTTATAAAGCCTATAATCATAATCTGTTGGACAAGACGCATTAATTGCACCGCCCGTAGGATAATTAGATGGAATATTGACAGAGAAACTAAATTTTGATTGCAAATTAGATTTATTAAATTCTGAAATATTAATGCTTCTTAACTTTGAAACACTGCCTTTTAAAAGTTTTTGCCCTGAAATTCTCATTTGATTTGCTTCGTTAAATTTAATACTTGTTATCAGCATAGAGTTCATTCCCAAAAGACCCACTAAGAGTATAAAGGTAGCTACCAAAACCTCTATAAGAGTAAAACCGCTTCTATTATTTTTAATCATTTTATCAATTTTACCTCGCTCACACCCGTAATACCCATCAAATTAACGTCATATTCAATGCCGTTATAACCTTTACTATTAATCGCTATAGTAGAAAAAGAAGAAGCACCTATAAGAGGCAAACCTACTGGAAAAAACACAATACATCTTCCAGCACTATTCATACACACTTTGTTAACACTATCCCTTGATATATAGATGCCATTCGTATTTGTGCTATATGCAATTATCCTATCGATACCTTTATCATAAATCATATTGTTATTGTTGTCCTCATAAATAAAATAATAGACCGGGTCTATTGAGGAGTTGCCAGTCCAACTTTGAGGTTGTAGATTTGCCTTCACTGTTACCACTATCAATCTTTTTCCATCCTTTTTTGACAGGTTTCTCGCATAGTTTATATTCTTTGACAAATCATAGGCAAAATTTTTTACTTTGTTGCGAGCCACCCATCTAGAAAAAGGAGGAATAGCTATAGCTGTAAGAATAGCCATAATAGCTAATACCACTACTAATTCCAAAAGCGTAAACCCGTTTTTCATTTAACTACTCTCCACAGACGAATATCAATCTTTTCTAAAAATTTAGATGGATTCAACTTAATTTTCTCAAGTTGTCCTCCTTTATTCACCACTCCTGCAGCAATAGCCTTTGCGCTTCCCTCACCTTTATATATCATAGGCTTGCTTGGAACTTCATTACCCGACAATTGAACACTCCTTGCGGTTTTATATTCAGTTTGATTTCCGTTACTAAACCCAAATAGCTGCTGTACAAGACCTCCTGTCTTATAATTAACCGAGTAAAACCTTGATATACCGCCTCCGCAAGGGGAATCGTTTGGTTGAAAAGTCGTGAAAAACACTATTCCGTTATACACCTCTGCTTTTTGTAACACCCTCTCATTGCTATTTTTATTTTGAGAAGATATTAGACTCCCGTTATCATTTAGTGTCTTTTCAACATCATATTTGTTATTATGGCCCAATTCTATAAACCAACTGCTATCAGAAGAGTTTATAGAATCAGGATCGGTCATATTATAAAGGCTTGAATCTTCATAAGTAACATTATCTTCATCTTTATCTTTTAACCCATAAAATCTTTGATATGGATATATAGAATCACCATCTGATGAATAGTCATAATTAAGGTCTGAGTAATCTCCTGTACCAAAATAAACCCACCAATTAGACCCATCCCAAGCAGGAATTGGTTGGGCTGTGATTGGTCTTTCTACCGTATTTGGAAATTGTGTGGAATCATAATCTGCCGGCTTAAATAGCATATCTTCGCTGTTCAACACAGACTCCGAGGACTGTAAAAGTTGATTAAAGTGGGCCGTGTTATTATCACTGCTATTTGTAATATTTATCCTCCACAAAGCACCGTAATAATCGCCAAAATAAATCTTTCTTAAATAACCATCTGCACTTCTAAGAGGAGCTATGTTTGTCAGCACATCACTGATTTTGTCACTAACTTTAATCTGTTTTAAAATTTGACCGTTCAATAAATCTACAATCGTTAGATAAGCATGCTTGGTTGTAAGGTTCTTCAAAAAATCAAAATCAAAACCACTACCTAAAAAAGCTACCCATCTTACACTACCGCTTATATTTATTTTTCCCATAGCAGGGGATGAAATAGTAGTTCCTATTTTTGAAAAAGCTCCAGGGTTTTTATATCTATTTATATCCCACAAAAGTTTTGGGTTATTAGGGTCAGTTATATCAATAGCAAATAGTCCTTCGCCTCCTCTGCCCAGAAGTCCGAATAAAACAGTCATCCATTTATTTTTTGAACTATCATATATATCTATGCTTCTCAGCAATCCGTCATTTGTGTATTGATGACCAGTTCCCTCGCTAATCTCTTTCAATTTATGCAAAACTCCATTTGGTACAAAAGCCCAACTCTCAACAGGGTTGTCAACAACTTCATAACGCGGTGGATTTGCATCTTTATCATAATAGGCTATTTTAAACGCGTGCAGCATTCCATCATTAGAAAGAGTGTAAAGCATTAAAGGCCTTGCCTTTTCTCTCATATCATTAACCCATTGCTGATAGCTATCATCTGCCCAGTGCATATTAGGCAAGCCTATAATTATAGGATTGGAATGAATTATATCTCCCAATTTCCACTGCTCATTATCATCAGGAATTCCGTTATCGTTGCCATATTTTTCATCCATATCCCTTGACTTGGATTTAGGAAATTCCTTGATAAATTTTCCTCTGACAAATTCTATAATTTTTTCCGTCTCGTCCGATAAATTATCATTAGCATTACAAGTGCCGGTACTCCCTATAACATTTTCCAGATTTTTACAGTCACTCAAATTAAAATAATCAAAGCCATTGCTCTGATTATTTGTGGCATTATCATCTAATGTATATATTGTTCTGTTCTTTGGAAGTTGCTTCATTAAAAAATAACCCAAACCCTTTGCTTCCGACGCATTGTCGTCAATCTCCCCAAACATACTGATTGTACCCAATTCGTTTGGATTTTCATCATCATTACAATTATCACCTATATAACATTCAGCATCGTAAGCTTTTATATCGCCAAGCCAACTAAAGGGTGTGGTCTCAGATACAAGATAAGCTTCCCTTCCGCTAAAGAAGGGGGGAGTGATTTGCGGCTGAGATAATGAAAATTTCTCACGAGGAGATAGTGTTTCGGTTGAACCAGGTGAACAGATTGGTTCTTTACCGTTAGCACCTTTTACAAATTTTCGTACACGAATGTTATCTATTGCCCATCCACCATCCCAACCTGAAAATCCAATAGCTCCATATGGGGGTGAAAACATAAGGGGTGTTTCTAAATCTCCAATCTTCTCAAAATTTGAATCATCGTCAGTATCGCTATTTATTTTATCTGTAATTAAAAAGGAAGTGTTTAGATTTCCATCGTTTTTTTTAAACACCCTGGACTTTATAACATACCATTTATCAGTCTGTAAATTTGTGTTAAATTTAGATTGTTTTTGCCACACCCAATCAATTCCGGCAGACATAGGACGCAAAATAAACTTCTGGTCTCCAGTGGATTCCTTAAATATTTCAAGCCCTAAGCCATTCCCAAAATCGGTAAAGAACACTGGATTATAGACAGGATTTGGAAAATTGCTTCCCAGATACTGAGAATCAAGGAATTTCAGTTTGTACATAACCTCGTAATGAGTCCATCCACGACTGCCGCCTCTAAGTATGGGTCCCCACTCACAAGAATGCCAACCCGATTTACCAGGAACTAAACTAGGAGCTTTACACGGCCATTGATCTGCATAAGGATAACTTTCTCCATTTGGTGGGGTAAGCTGGAAAATATCCGATAACAGAGCAATAGAATCAAGATTATGCTTTGCTCGATTATAACCTGCCTTAGAAACTTTCTCTAACTTATTGGCTACGAACCACCAGTTGTAATTCTGTCCGGAAGCTGTAACATTCTTCCAAATGTTATATGGGCATTCTTCTGAAGGAGGGCAGTAAAAATCCCCTGAATCGCAGTCTGGAGAGTCATCTGGACATCCTATATTATTATTTTTAAAATTTTCTCTCACAGGATACAAATCCCACGTTTCCCAAAGGTCAAAAGTATCTTTCGGATTCGAAAGAGAAACCGCAAAATTTTTATTACCCCACCAAATATAAATCTTTGTAGTATTACCATTCAGAATTTCTGGAACTTTAACCCATAAATCTATCTTTCCATTATCCTTATCAAATTTTTTCAAGTAAAAAGGAATCTTATTACCATTTTGATCCGTAACAACTATGTCACTTCCAGAATCTAAAGCTTCTGAAAAATCTAAATTAGAAAGATTAATCCGCACCTGGTAATCCTTTAGAACCTCATATCCAGGAATCTTATTCCATGTAATAGTAATAGGAAGTTTCTTTTCCCACCAACATCCCAGATTAGTATTAATCCTGGCTCTAAGTTTTAGATTGTCTTCCGTTAAATCTTTTTGAGAAGTAAACTTTAAATTAAAATTGATATCTCCCCCTTCAAACAATGCCTGTGGTGAAGGAAAAAATTTCAACACTTTTATCAATTCCCCATGAGCAGGAACATTAAAAGTAGCAGGAGTATTGAATGTGCAATTTTTACCGCTTCCATCACACCAGTAAATTACCCATTTAGTTCCAGGAGGATAAACTTTTTTCTCAAGCGAAAGAGTAAAATTGTCATTCTCATCTCCGCGATTCCTCAATCCTATTTTAAACTGAGCTACTTGATTACTTTCGGGAAGATTAAGAACTCTATAGATGTAGTCATCAAGCGTATTTCCCCCTATTGGTGGTTGTTTTTCTAACTGCTGAACCTCAGGAACCAGTTCAATAAGATTTTTTCCTACCCACTTTCCTTTGTTCTCATTGTAAACAACAGCATCTGTATTTCCATAAACCTTAAATTTTGGTTCCTCTTTAAAGAACGCCCTAACCATAATTTCATTTATGTCATTCCAATCAGCCGTTACCCAGTATTTTCTATCAAATCCAAAAAAGCCCTGTTGCCAACTTTCCTGCCTATCAACCTTCCCAATCTCTTCTCCATTTACATAGACGTAAATTTTATCAGGACCTACTTTTATATCCCAACGATGTTTAGTAGCATCATATAAGAACCAACCCTTTTTGCCAGAAACATCAGACTCTTTCAATGGATAATCAAACTCTGCTAATTGAGTCCATCCTCCTTTTTTAGAGATCTGATAATCTAAATAAATTTTTAAAAAGTAACGATGGTAGTGTTTATCATCAGTATAATCATTCCAACCTATTGGCTTTACAATTTTCAATCGATAACCTGGAAAAGAATTTATATCCATAGCATTAGGACTGCACCTCCAACTTTCTTCGTCATGCCAGTCTTTACTACATCCACCTGACCAGTAGTTAGCTTTTCCTGAAAGTTGAGTGAGAAAATAAACGTAAAGAATACCTCCTGTTTGACTATCACCGTATTTATTAGCATAATTGCTATTCCATGTTTTGATGACATCGGTGGATTTATAGTAAAGGGTAAAACTTAAAGTAAAGGGAGTCTCCACGGCAGCTCCCCAGTTTGTCCCATTGTTCTTATCCCAGCCTGTACCCAACTGGCAATATTTATCCACCTTATACCTGTAATCCATCATGACCCTTAGATTTGGTACGCAATGGGCATGCCAAGTCCACCAGTTACAAAAACCGGCATTTCCAAAACTTCCAGAACCATTATCGTCAATTCCGTACTGAGGCACTGCATATCCATTCCACGAGGCTTTATTAGAATTCTGCCAGCCGATAAAATCACCCCATAAACCGTGGGCGAAAAAATAAAAAACACTTTTTCCTATGGTTTCCCAACCTTCAGTTCCAAACCTGGCAGGATATTTACGGTTATCTTCTCCTTGATCCTCGCAATCTCCATCTGGATTCCAATCATTATTTCCTCTAAAATCAACCAATGCTCTTGGATTAGCGTGATATTCTTTATTTTTATCATCTATAACCATATTAATAGTTCTAGTCTCCCCAGGCTTCAAATCATACACTAAAAGCCACACCGGTAAGCGATTTATTTTAAACTCGCCATTCTTCGTAGCATCTACCCACCAAGTAAGAGCATTCTCTTCATCGGAATTAGGAGTGCATATATCATAATTTCCTATACCGTTATCTATGTTCTTAAATGTGGAATATTTGTACTTTTCATCAATAAATTTTAAATTCCTTAAATCCTCCCTTAACCACCCTTCTTCCATGTATAGTCTGGCCGGTATTTCAACATAGACCTGGCACCACTTGTCTTGGCAATTATTATCGCTGTTGTTATTTGTTATTTTAAGTTTAATAGTATGAGAAGCAAAAGCATTAATTGAAAAAAACATACATAGCAAGACCAAAAATACTACAAAAATATTTTTTTTCATTATTCTAACCCCCATTACCGTAACCAGACGGTGCAACAGGAACAAAAACTATTGCCTCTATTTCGGTTGAGCCTGACACAGAATCAAGTTTTGCATCAAAGCCTATCCAAGAAGAAGAATACCCTGCCGGAATACTAACTGTATTTTTTAACACATCCGTCGTAACAATATAATTCTTTGATTTTGACACCTCAATAGGGACATCTCCTCTCTTGTAATAATACATCCATCCCGAAACAGCATATATGCCGCCGTCAGCATTTTGGAATGCCAAAAAAGATTGTCTTTGATTTGTAGAGTTTTTAATATTAAATGTTATCATACCTAAAACAGATAGGCTTAGTGCCAACAAAATAGACATTAAAACCAAAACAATTAGCAAAATTGAACCATCTTCAGAATTATTTTTAAACATATCAGATACTTTTGCTCTTACCATTATACACTAATCCTAAATCTTAATTAAAACTTTCTAACGAATTTACACTTCTCATTTCAGAAAAAACAACCATTAACATAACTTTTTCTCATGGTTACACTTTATATTATCATTCGTGAAAAAATCGTGAAAATATTTTTTTATTTCTTTTTTTCTTTCGCCAATAGCCAACTGCCTGTAAACTAATTAACTGACAAATCATTCTTTTAATTCAGATACTCAATAAAATCCAATTTCTCAAAAAACACTCTTTGCTTTTTTATTTTTTCTCCAAACAGCTCAACACCGTCCGAGTTTTAGCTCTACCTTTTAAATTACCAATCACCAATAACCACTCAACTACTCACCCACTC
>WFRC01000064.1 GCA_015486685.1 Caldifarciminota bacterium | reverse complement strand
ATACTAAGGCATACAAAAGAAAGATAGGAAATAACAAGAAACAGAGTTTTGAACTTTTGAAGGACCGTCCCTCTATAATCAATATACCAATATGGAGTCTATGGTTTCTACGCCTTTGTTTAATAATGTTTGATACATTTTATCTTCATAGGTATCAGGGAAAAATCTAATACCAGGATGGGAAAGTTTTATTTTTATATGTTTTTCTATTAATACTGTAGCCTCCCTTTTTGAGACAATTTTAATATCAAAGTTCCATAACCCTTTCACTGTATAGATATCAAGCCATATAGCTAAACCAAAAGATACTGCACTAATTCCTAACATTGTCCATAAATATGGCTGCAAATCCGAAGATATAGTTCCGTTGCCAGAACAGGCTTGTGCATAAGACCCTAATGCTCCTCCCAGCATTAAGGGAACAATACCACATCCACGGAGGACAAGATGCTTTATAAGAGAGTTAGGCTTGGCTTTTGCATAGAAATAGTTTGTTCTGATTGTTATTATATAATTTGCCTGAGAAGAATCTGAAACTATTTTAAAAGATGCACTTTTTTCAAACCATTTCTTTATAAGGTTTTCCGATTCGCGAACAATGCGGTTATATCTATTTACTCTTATCCACATAAACTTTATATATAATTTCCCGGAGATTTTTGTCCTGTGCTCAACAGGAATATTTATGTCATTGAGAAGATTAAACGAGCATCCACTAAAAAACAACAAATAAAAAATTATATATATCTTTATATTATATTTCACTTTTCCACTCATAGTTTAAACATAACAAAAATTTTATATTTGTCAAATCAAAATTTTTCCGATTTAAACTTAAGCGTAATAACCCATTCGTCAAAATGTGAGAATGTGAACGACCATTCCCGAATACCTGAGACAACAAACAATCTATAAATGGGTTTTATCCCTTCAACAAGTCTGAGACTAAGATATCTCAAGATTTCTTAAAGCAGAAGTAAGAAGCCGTGAAGCATATAATCAGGATTTATCTTGACTTTTCCCTGTTTCTTTATATTATTAAGATATGAGGAAAAGAAAGATTAAAGGGAATACACTTCCTGAATTTCTCAAAAAATATTTCTGGGAAGTAGATTTTAAAGAGATTGATTTAAGAAAACATTCAACATATATTCTTATTCGTCTTATGGAATATGGAGACGAAAAAGCAGTAAGTTGGATAAAAAAGCATTTTACAGGAGAAGATATTGCAAATGTTCTATTCCATTTCAAGGGGATTTCTCCCAGAACAGCCAATTACTGGGCTCTTATGCTTGGTATCGATATAAATAAGGTATTATGTTTACAGAGATATTACCTGAAGACACAAAGAAAGCACTGGAATTATTAGGAAAATCTGACCTCCTAAAAGAGGCATATCTGGCTGGTGGAACAGCCTGTGCTTTGCAATTAGGGCATAGAATTTCAGATGACCTTGATTTTTTTATTCCTAAAAAATTTGACGAGAAATTTATTGCAGAATCATTGAAAGAAATTTGCCATTTCCAGGTGGATGAGATAAGTTGGAGGCATTGAGTTTTTATGAACAGAAATTTGGTGAGATCAGTTCTAATATAATACACATACAGAAAAGCCTTGTTTACTTTACTGATGCCGATTCAGAAAAAATGCCTAAAATGATTAAGGGTATAGAATGGGAGGATGTGAAGAAATTTTTCATTGAAGAGGTAAAGAAATTAAATAATAAATTATAGATTGAATATTTTTAAGTTCAGTGGGATCAGTCTTATAATTTAGAAAACTTGGAAAAGATGATATGCTGAAATGAATTCAGCATAACACATTATAGAGATTCTTCGTCTTCGGCTCAGAATGACAGGAAAAAGGGAATGTCTGTTTGGCGGGCAAAAAATCCTTGAAAAAATTTTATTCTTTATTATGATACAGAAACAAAGGAGGATAGATGAAAACTTTTATCACATCATTAATAATCACTATTGTCTTTATCGGCGGATTTTATGAATACACCAAAAAGGTGGTAGCACCATTGAAAAAGGTATCTTACCGCTTAAAAAAGGAAAATCATACACTTGTTTCAATGATTGAAAATCTAAAAAAAGAAACAGGAAAACAATCAAAATTGTCTAAATCCCAGGAGAGTATTGATATATCAGGGGAATTGAAGGATATTGGTGGAGTGAATGTCTCTGAGGAAAATAAGAAAATATCTATTACCCTACCGGGTAAAAAACTGTTCCCACCTGGAAGTGTAGAAATCAGTAAAGAAGGGATTGTGCTTTTAAGAGAAATTGGAAACATCATTAAAGATATGAAGGATATGGATATAGAAATAGATGGACATACAGATAATACCAAAATTTCAGGTTCACTGAGAAATAAATATCCAACGAATTGGGACCTTTCGGCAAAGCGGGCAGTAAACATAGTAAGATTTCTTATTGAAGAAGTAGGTATTGAGCCAGCAAGGCTTTGTGCCGTTGCATACAGTCAATATAGACCCATTGCAGATAATTCCACTTCCAGAGGCAGGGATAAAAATAGAAGGATTGTGATTATGTTAAAGCCCAGAGGGAAAAAATAGAAAGATGTTTAAAAAACTACATTTCATAAGGGGCCATTTTCCCTAAAATAGTTTGAAATATCTCTTGGGATTCTTTTTAATATCTTTCAATAAATCTGTTAAGGCTTTTGTTGCATCATTTATATTGTTATACAGGGAATCTTCGTATACAAGTTTGCCCAGCGTCCCTTTCTTTTTCTTTATATAAGTTAACAGAGTATCCAATTTTTCTGTGGTCTTATTGATTCTTTCAATAGTGGGTTCAAGATTCTTTGTCCCAGTAGACAGATTATTTGTAAGCAATTTAATATCTTTTCTATTTTCCTTAATCATCTGATTAAGTGCATAAGTAATACCTTCAATGTTTTTTACCGCTCCGGTTGTTTTAGATAACTCTGTTCTTAAGATACTTACAAGATTACCTGCTTCCTGGGCTACAGCCCCTATTTCCACAGTAGAAAGCCCAAAATTCTGCTTTCCCTGTATGGGTTTCGATTCATCATAAAGAATGCCATTTTTGCCTGGATTGAAAATAACGCACTTTGTACCACTTATCATTGCTACATCTTGAATAGAAACCGAGACATCTTGATATATCTTTATGGTATTCTCAAGCCATAATTTTACCTCCACATTTGTTTGTCTGATTTTAATGCCCACAACCTTTCCTTTATCAACCCCATAAACCTTTACAGGGTCTCCCAATTTCAATCCACTTACATCCGAAAAAATTACGGTTATAGTTCTTCCCTTCTGATTAAGTGCCCTGTTTGATAACCAGTAATGTCCCAGAAGAAACCCCGCTATTACAATTACAATAAATGTTCCTGCTGTTATATTTGTATTCTTTCTTGACATCGATACCTCCCTTTTTTAATGAAATATAATTCTTGCAACTACATAGTCTGCAATAAGGATAAGAACGGAGGCTGAAACAACTGCATCTGTGGTCGCTTTGCCAACGCCTTCTGCTCCTCCCTTTGTTTTTAACCCACTATAACACCCCATAAATCCAATTATTAGCCCAAATGCTGCCGCCTTTACCAATCCTCCCCAAAGTTCAATGGGGTGAAAATGTAATCTTACACCTCTTAAATATATAGATATAGGAATCTGAAGTGCATAACGCGAAAATACCATCCCGCCCAGGATAGCAAAACTTTCAGAAACCACAGTAAGCAAAGGCAGGATAAAAGTGCTTGATACTACCCTGGGAACAACCAGATACTCAATAGGATTAATAGCCATAGATTCAAGCGCATCAACCTGTTCTGTAACAACCATTGTGCCAATTTCAGCAGCAATAGAAGAACAAACCCTTCCTGTCAAAATAAGGCCTGTGAGCATAGGTCCTAATTCTATAAATTCTGCCCTCGCAACAGACATACCTACATATACAACAGGTATATATCTGCTCCCCTGTGCAAATGCCTGGAGCGCCGTAACCATCCCTGTAAACACAGATGTAAGAATGACAATTGTAAGGGAACCAATACCCATAAAAACAATTTGCTGGGCAAGAAGATACCCCCTTCTAAAAACAGTAGGAATTGAAATTATCGTCTGGTAGAAAAGTATAGTAACCCCACCAATGTTTTCTAATGAGCCGACAATAAAATTTTTAATAAATTTCATTCCGCAATTTTATGCGTGGTGAGGATGCTCTTTAACCTTTCTAATGCCCTCTAATACGGCAACAGTAATTTCCGCTTTCATCTGGGCACTATCCAGTCTCACCTCAGTAAATATGTAACCTTCATCGCTTACCGCATACATAGGTTTCAACTTATTCAGGGCATATACCACTACATCCATAAAGCACCTTTCACAGTGCGAAATATGCTCATCCGTTGCGGTTTGCTCTCGGGCAATTTCTATTACAGCATCTTCCACATAATTTTTTATTTCCATAAACAAGTATAAAAAAAAAGAAAAAAAATTCAAGTAAAAAATTAAATTTTGCAAAAATTAAATTATATTAGAGGTTCAAGACTCCATTTTACTGGTAATTTACCTATGCTTAAAAAAATTTCTTATATTTTGAACAATGTAGTCAATCTCGTTATCTGTTAAATCGGGAAACACAGGGAGAGATAACGATTCTTTTGCCCTCTTTTCACTGTTTGGAAATGCACCCTTTTTATAACCATTTTTGAACAATGGGTGTAAATGTAATGGTATGGGATAATAAATCTTTGTCTGGATACCATTTTTTTTAAGAAATTCTTTTAATTTATCCCTGCCTTCTGTCCTTATGGTAAACTGATGAAAAGTATACCCCTCCTTATATATCGGCACTTTAACAAAACCCTTTAATCCCTGAATATACCTCTTTGCAATTCTTATCTTTTTTCTGTTATCTTCCTCAAAATAACGCATCTTTATCATCAAAATAGCCGCTTGCACTTCATCAAGTCGTGAATTATACCCCAAAATTGTATATTTATCACCCACCTTTCCGTGTGCCCTTAATGATGTCAATCTTTTATACAAAACAGAAGAATTTGTTGTAATCATTCCTCCATCACCATATGCGCCAAGATTTTTTGTAGGAAAGAAGCTGAAACATCCAGTCAACCCCAATGAACCTGCCTTATTTGTATCTCTAAAAGAACCAAAAGACTGGGCACAATCTTCTATTATAGGAATCCCTTTTACTATAGCCTTTAATCTTTTAACATCAAGCATCTCTCCAAAAAGGTGAACAGGAATAATCCCACCTGTTTTTCTATCTATCTTAGATGCGGCGTTGTCTAAATCCATCAAAAATCCATCATCTTGAATATCAGCAAATATAAGTGTTCCACCTGCCTTCACAATTGCCTCCGCAGTAGAAACAAATGTGAATGGGGTTGTTATTATATTTTTTCCTTTTACATCAAGGGAAATGAGTGAAAGTAAAATTGCATCTGTCCCACTTGCAACACCAATGGAGTATTTTGTCCCGATAAACCTGGAAAACTCCCTTTCGAATCTTTCAACCTCTTTATCAAGTATAAATTTTCCACTCTCTATTACCTTTTTTACTGCATTTAGTATAGGTTGCTTTTTAGTCTTATCAACCCTTCTTATATCAAAAAAAGGAATTTCCATAGATTTCGCCATACAATATAATATGATAAATTTTTTCAAATGCAAGGACTCTTATAGAAAAAGAATTAAGGTAGTGGAAATTT
>WFRC01000063.1 GCA_015486685.1 Caldifarciminota bacterium | reverse complement strand
GAGAAGTGAACTCTCGTAAAAAATGGGATTGAAAGATTAAAAAGAAAGGAGGAAGAAAAATGTTTACAAAGAAGCCATACCATCTATTAGGATGGTTATCTATCATTTTTGGCGTAGTGATGCTTTCTGCAGGTTGCACCTCATCGGATAACCCACCTCAAACTCCTGCTGCACCTTCAGGCCATACAAGGGGAAGAATTGGTATTACCTATACCTTTAAGGTATTAGCCGCAGACCCTGATGCTGATAATGTGGCTGTCAAATTTGATTGGGGTGATGAGTCGCAGTCTGAATGGAGTAACTTTGGTGCATCCGGAGATACTGTATCTTTTACCCATTCCTATTCTGATTCGGGCACTTACCAGATAAAAGCAGAGGCAAAGGATAATAAGGGTAAAGAATCGGATTGGTCTCCTGTCCATAAAATCATCATCGGCAATGAACCTTTTTATGACGATTTCTCTTCTTATAGTGTAAGTCAGGAGGCACCATTCGGAGAATGGAAAATAGCAGTACATGGTATCTATCAGATAGAACAAGCAGTCCAACCAGATAGCAATACAGGAAATGTTCTTAAGACAGATATGGATGGTGATACGCCAAGTCTTTTATTCATTGATGGTGATTGGCTGAATGATACCTTTGAAGTAGATACGAAGGACGGTGAACCTGGTATATATTTCCGACTCTGTGATGAAGGCAGTAGAGGATACTATGTAACCAAGGCTTCGGGTTATAATACCTCACTTCTCCTTTATAAATTTGCTGGTGGCGTAGAATCAGGGACAAAACAGAAAATAGCAGAAAGTGTTGGATTTAATCCTGAAGGGTGGTGGCATCTCAAGATTTTAGTGAATGGAGCATCTATAAAGATATATGCAAATGATTCCCTGCTTATTGATATAGTTGATAATGACCCTTCACTTTCCTCAGGCGGTATAGGGATTGGGAGCAGATATGGCAGTGTCCACTTTGATAATATAAAGGTTGAACCTATAGAATAGAATGCTCTCTAAAATCATCGACTTCCGTTTAAGACATTTATTAAATAGAAGTAAATTTCCATAGAAAAACGGAATCGAAACAGGCGCGCCAGGAGGTGTGTAAGTGGGAATTAAAAAATAAGAAGTGAATAAGTAGATGAGTAAATGAGTTAAAAAACAAAATGAACGAGATAAATTTATCCCGTGAAATGTGAAACTATTTCACTGGGACGAAACTAACGAAATAAATACCCTGTTTAAAATGGTGAAGATAAAGAAGTCATAGCATATATTCAATAATTTATCATTTGAGCGGGTATATGTATATAAAACCCTATGCCTTCGTTAAATTTAAATTTTTCATCCTCAAATTTATGGAAAACAAAATCATCCTTCATATCAGAAACAATTTTTCTTATTACCCTGTGGTTGTTTTTGAAAAACGGTTTTCTGCTGTTATCACATTCAAGGTGTCATTTTCTGTTTATATATGACCCTTTCCCGATTTTTACTCTCCACAGGGATGGATAACTAATGAATAGCAACGAAATTTTTACAATCTCGCCGGGTATAAATGGAAATAATCCCGCTGTGAGAATCTTATTGGAGGGTAAAAAGAAAAGCAGATGGAGTATACCTGGTAAAAATATACAGATTTCACCAATTACCACAGTAAAAAGGCAGAGGAAGAAGTTTTTACCCCATCCCTTATCTGAAAGTGTTCCTACAATATAAGATGCAATAAGAAATCCTATAATATAACCGCCAGTAGGACCTAAAAGATAGGCAGCCCCGCCTCCAAATGCGAATACCGGTATTCCTGAAATCCCCTCAAGAATATAAAATATTACAGAAAAGAATGCCATATTCCTCCCGAATAATAAAGATAGGAGCAAAATCCCGAATGTCTGACCTGTAATAGGGACAAGTGAAAATGGCAAGATTATGCTGATTTTTGAGAGCAGTGCAAGGAAGATACTGCCTGCAATAGGCAGAACAATACTTTTTTGAATCCTTTGAGGAAAAACCTCAATAATTGTAGAAGTCATCATATTTCTCCTTTCTTCTGGTTAAATGTTTCACCGTTAAATTTCCTTTTTGGTTAGAATAATAAATTAAAAGGATTTTTCAAGGGATTTTTTTGGGAAGATGCCTTGACTTTTATTGCGATTGTTTATATTATCTTAAGATGTTAAATAATGAAGAACTTTTGCAGATAAAAGGAGTTAAAACATCAGATATGAAGGAATTCTATCTATACAATATGCAAATATGAACAAAATAGGAGGAGAAAAATGGAGATAAATAGGAAAGAAATTAGGGAAAACAAAGGATTAGACACAAATGAATTGATACTTCGTGATTATCTATCTATTGCTAGATCAAAATTGGCGAACGAACGGACACTGCTCGCCTATTTACGGACGGGATTAATGTTTTTTGTTTCCGGTTTATCCCTCATAAAACTTTTTCCGACAGAGGTAATCTTGCTCTTTTTAGGCTATATCTTGATTCCCGTATCGTTATTTACAATAATTTTGGGTGCTATTCGTTTCAAACAGTCCTGCAAAAATGTTACTAAATCCTACAAGATGAGAAAGGTTTATTTACAAAATGAGAATTCCGGAAGACAAATATGAAACCCAAATACAAAGCAGTTTTTCATATAGACAAATTTGACCGGGAGCAATTAGAAATTGCGATTAAAAATATAGACAATTTGATAAAGGATAAAGGAGCCGATGTAAGAGGATGGAGCAAAACCCCTATTCTGTCATTGCGAGCTTTCTTTTCCTGTCATTCTGAGCCGAAGGCGAAGAATCTCATCTTTTCACATTTTTATAGTTGCTGGCAGATATATTTAACAACCATTAGTGCATCAGGAAAAATATTATATAGGCAAGAAGAATAAATAGGATAATGGTATATCCAATGGGAAGTGTAAATAAAAATATAAAAATCATTACTACTGAAAT
>WFRC01000062.1 GCA_015486685.1 Caldifarciminota bacterium | reverse complement strand
CTTATGTAAGGAATATATTTGTCAAATACCCCTTTATAGAGTTTTGGATGTTGATAAAACTCCTGCAAATTAAACGGACTGCCGTCTATTCTTTCAACTGTATGCTCTTCCTTAAATACAACCTTATATATTATTTTATTATTGTCTTCTATCTCAAATAACTCCTGTGGCGATATTTCCTTAATAGGCAAAAGGGAAAGTATCTCCTGTACCCCACTTGACACATTCCCATATCCTGCAATACCAATAACCACAGGAGATATTTTTTCGGGAAACCCTGTTTCCAGAATTTCTTCTCCCACTATTTTTGCCTGAGACTCAACTTCTGACAAACTGTGATATTCGTGTGCCCTCTTTATATGTTCAAATGGTGTCTTATAACCTTCCCATTCCCACCTCCTCCCCATCACCCAGAGTGTATCAATCATACCTGCAAGTCCTGCAAACCTTCCAAATGCAATAAGCCTTTTCCCTGTCTCATCTACAATCTTTTCATAATCTATAAGTGTATTTTTCTTTTCAAACATCCTTTTTAACATTGGCATATTGTACGATTGACCTTTAATGGTATGAGAAAAGAATATATAGGTTTTCTCATCTTGAAAAAAAACGGATGGCATCTCTTTAATACCAAATATAAAATTCGTATCAAGGTCTTCCTGCACAATAGCCCCTACTTCTCTAAACTCATCATCCTTAAACACCCTTATTTCGGAAGGCTGAACATAAGAAATAATGCCTATATCTTCTTTTAATCTCTTAATATCCTCGGGGATTAGAGGAGTTCTTCTTTCCCATATACTTTTATCTTCCCTTCTTATTCCAATGCTTTTCAATCTTACTCCTTTCTTTTTGCCTTATGGTAAAAAGAGATTTTTAAAAGTCAAGACTTTGTATTGATGAATATTAAAGTTAATGAGTAAATGGATAGATGGGTAGATGAAATTAACAAATGTGTCTGTAATGGTGATTCGTGACAGACGAAAAAAGACCGTGAGGTCTAAGTAGAAAATCGGCATTTTCTCTTTTTTTAAAAAACATTTGACATTTTTCAAAAAAGTTTTATTATTTGCTATGAGAAATATTTTTGTAATTTTCCTTGTTTTATTGATTTTGTCCTGTACTGAGGAAAACAGTGCCATAGGCGTTCCTTCTGTAGAAATAATATCCGGACCAGCAGAAGGCTCAACTATCTATAATGAAAATGTGTATATTTCATGGAAAGGGAATGAGAATGCAGTAGATTTCAATTTCTCAATGGATGGCAAATGGCATAACTGGTGTCAGGATACAGGTCATACATTCATACTTGATGAAGGTGTACACACATTTAGTCTCCTGTCACGAAATAAATTAGGAGAAACTCAAGCAGATACAGTAAGCCTCAATTTTACTGTGGATGCGATCAGGGAACCTGCATTCTGGATTAAATCTCGTTATACTGAAGCTTGTAGAGATTCATCATTTTCCCTTACTGTAATGGGCGAGAATATTTCCAGATTCAGCCTTGGATATTTTTTAATAAAATGGAATCCCGCCCATATTTTGATTCAAAATGATTACCCTGATTCTGTGCTTATAAATAAAGGGAATTATATCTATATTTCTGATGCAGGGATTGATTCTCTAATTGTATATGTTGGAATAGCCAATGATTCGTTGAGTGGAGATTTTCCGCTTTTCCATATGGAATTTCTATCAGAAACAGAAGGGATGGATACCGTAAGGACAGATAAGATGGATGTAAGGGATATCAGAAATCATCCGTTAACAATAAAAACAGACATTACAGGAGGAATAATTGATATTAAATAGTTTCCTTATACTTCTCTCAATACTCCCCGTTGAGAATTTAAAGACTGCCATTAAGGATACTACTATCCTGATTATATGGACAAATCCTGATGATACAACGATTGATTATGTTCAAGTCCAGATGTCCGTAGATACTTATCCTGATACACTTGACACTGCTTTTGCAAGGATTGATTCGGTCCAAGCTTCTGACATAGATACGGTTATTTGCTGGAAAAATCTTATACCGGGCGTAAGATACTATTTTTCGGTGTTTACAGTTGATACAAATGCAAATTCTATATTCTATACCTATGATACAACATCAAGTCCATCTCCTCGCCCACCCGAGATTGGTATATTTTACCCTGATGCATACTGGACAGATAAAAACATATTCAAGATTGTATTCAATGATACAATGGATTCTATCGGAGTAATTCATTCTATAAAGGTTCTTAGTTATCATTCAAGTGATACATTTTATAATTATGATGCCACTCTAATAGGTAGGAATTCGAGCAGAGACCGACGGAACTATAGAGTTACAGATACATTTAAATTTGCAATAAAACCTTATCCGCGTTCATTAGATACAATAATGGTCCATATACAAAGTGATTCTGCTCGGGATATCTTTGGCTGGAAATTGGACGGGAATCGTGACAATGTCCAGCAGGGTTCACCTGATGATGATGTAATATTTGCCTTTTATTACGCAATGCTGGGTGATTTCAATATGGATGGCGTTGCGGATATTCAGGATTTTAATGGTTATCTCAGGGATGCAGTTTTAAATAATGATACAACCTGTGATATTGGACCTGCTCAGGGTAATGTTCCATATCTTCAAAAAATGCCTGATGGCATAATAAATATAGAAGATATTGGTGTTTTTATCCAGATGTGGACATGGTCTATACAACATTTTGGCGCAAAAATTCCTCAGGATAATGCGTCGGCTAACAATGTTTCATATAAATTTCGGGGTGATACAATCAATATTTTGTACAATGGCAAAAACTTCAATGCCTGCGAGATATTATTAAAAGGTAATATTAAAAATTTCATTAAGGGTAATATATTTTCTCCTGATGCCTATATATGGGTAGGGAAAAGAGACAATCTGACGGTAATAGATATCGTTAATCCTTTTCCTGTTTGTGAAGGTGAGTTATTAAAGGTTATTGGGGATAAAGATACAAAAATCTGGATAAAGGCGTTTAACCCTGATAATCAAATGGTAATTTCCGGAAGGATTAAGACACAATCCTTTGTAAAAAAAACTGCCCTTAATAGGATAGATATAGATATTTCCGGCTTAAAAAGGTATAAGATATTTGATATTACAGGTAGGTTGGTATTAACTTCTCAAACAACAGGGTCTTCCATTGCTGTACCAGAAGAACTGCCACCGGGCATCTACTTTATAAAGGTTGTTTTTCCTATTGAAAGCAACCCCATAAAACTTGTAAGTTTGAGGTAAATATGTGGGCATTGATTATTTTCCTATTTTCAGGATGGAGCAGTGAGGTTTGCATGTCGGTGGCAGCGAAATCTTTCCTTCCAGATAATAATTGTAACCCTATTGCCGTGGATAACGAAGGGGGTGCCTTTGTTTCCTGGGGGTTCAATAGAACTTATAGATATTATACAATTCACAGCATCCATATAGATAGATTTAATTCTCGGGGGCATACGGAATATCTGGATGTATCATGGGGGGGAGGAAATAACCATTCTATACTTGGTGCGGGCAATTCCAATGTCCTTTATAAAGATAGCACAGTTTATTATATCTGGGATGACAGGATGCTGCCAGTAAATGGCGTAGATTATGAGAATGAAGTTTTTTACAGAGTCTATTACTGGAACATAAATTACGGAACATTCGGAAGCATATTAGGGGTGACATCAAACGATTTGAAATATTCCTATTGTCCCTCTGCTTGTATGGATGAAAATGGAACTATCTATACTGTATGGGAAGATTTAAGGACAGGTATTCCTCAGGTTTTTTATAAGAAATATCAAGATGGTGTCTGGTCGGATGCAAAACAAATATCTCAAAGTCCGTATTTTGCTGTATATCCATCTGTAACAGCAAACAATGGTAAGGCATATATATTCTGGGAGGATGGAAGGGATAAGGCAATTGAAATTTATATGAGGGAAATAGACGGAGACAGTATTTCCCCTGAACAAAGGGTTACAGATGATGACGGATATTTTTCTTATGGGATTCATTCTGCAAGCGGTAATGACGGAAGTGTTCACATTGTATGGACAGATGAAAAAGACGGCTATCCACAGGTTTATTATAAAAAATATTCTAATAATGTATGGAGCAACCCAATAAATATTTCCAACAGTTCCACTGATGCAGTCTCGCCATCTATATATATTGATATCTGGGGGAAAAAACATATTGTTTGGGCGGATAGAGGAGAAGATGAAGGAAATATCTATTATATTGTTCCGGGCGATACATTTTCTCACCCTGTGAAGGTAAATGAAACGACTATCAAATGTGAAAATCCTTTTGTTGCAGTTGATACAATGGGAATGGTTTATATTATATGGACAGGTATATATGAAGGAAAATATTCCAATCAACCTCAACTAATATTTAGAAGATATACCCCTGATAAAAATGCAAAATCTACAAAATATAGTTCAACTGTTGTATTACAAGGTCCCTTAGTTATATCCGGTAATAATAAAAAATATAACAGGGCAGTTGTTTATGATATTATAGGAAGAAAGATAAAAACAATATTTCCAAAGAACGGCAAATTGATATGGAGAATGGACGGAAAGGGTGGTAGAAAGGTAAAAGATGGTATATATTTTCTGCATATTGAAGGTGAAAATACCATTATGAGCAAAAAGGTTGTATATATTGGAGGGAAAAAATGATATTTTTGCTCTTATTTTCCCATTTTACACTTGTTTCACACTCTAATAAATCTATAAACATTCAATTTCAATCAGATGACATTCGAGAGGATATTCCATATATTCAAGGAAATAATGCATTTCCGGTATATTCTACTATTATAGGTATCCCTCCTGAGGGGTCCGTAAAGATAAGTTACAATCTAATTTCTCGGTACGATACACTAATTGATGTCAAAAATATAAAAAACCCCGAATTTATAGTGAAGATAAGTAAACCAATGTTTTTCAGGGAATATCGGGTCATAAGATTATCCGTATCCCCCTTCCAATATTCAAATGGCAGGTTAGTTATATACAAAAACATTGGTATTGCCATAAGTTTCTCAGGTGGAAAAGGTGGCGAATATATTCAGGATAAGGGCAACAAAATCTTTAAGAATATAGCCATAAATGGTAAATATGCATTAAAATGGGGAAAGATTTCCTCAAAGGGAAATATACAACCAGGATGGGATGGCGAAGGTGTAAAGATATTAACAGGCAGAAGGGGAATTTATAAGATTAACTATCAATTATTGAAAAATTCGGGTTTTGACCCCAAAAATATTAATCCCCAATATCTCTCTCTATTTCATAAAGGAAAGGAAATCCCTATATATATCAGGGGAGAAGAGGATGGAAAATTTGATGCCCCTGATTATATCCTATTTTTTGCCGATACCTTGCTGGGAGATTCCAATTATATATATCCTTATGATACCCTGAATACATATTGGCTTAAATTAAATGATAATAAAGGTGAGAGAATTGTTTCCATTTCATCCTTGAATGTAGAGGAGATACCTGATACATTATACACCGATACCATAAGATTTGAGAAAGATATAGATACACTTTATACAAGAAAATTTTACCCATATCATATGTGGTATTGGATAGAAGATACAACCTACAGTATTTCTTTTAATCTTCCCTATGCAGATACAACTTCTCCATTATACCTGAAATGGGGATTTTTTGATAGGACAGGAAAAAACGACGAAATCTCTCTATTTGTAAATCAGGCAAGATTTAATAATTTAAGCCTCAACCGCAATGATTACACTCAACTGTCCATAACATTACCACCACCCTATGCGAGAAGTATTGCAACAGGTTTTAATACTGTTTCTCTTCCAGATAGTAGTTCCTATCCTGTAGACCTTGATTTTCTTGAAGTTTCTTACCAGAAAAAATTGATATCCAATGGTGCTTATATATTATTTCAAGGATATTCAGGAATCCATAAATATAAAGTTGGTGGCTTTATATCTGATAATATAGAGGTCTGGAGGATTGGTGGATATAAAATCACAGATTTTACTACTTATCAGGATTCAACAGGATATGGTGTAATATTCGGCGATAGTGCCTCTATCGCACCTGTGTATTATATCTATGTAAAGGGCACAGAAATACCCCCTGAACATCTTGAATATTGCACATCCCCATCTTTTCTTACCAGTAATGGTGCAGATATGATTATTATTACACCAAAAGAATTTCTTAACACAGCAAATAGTTATGCCGATTGGAAAACCAGTGTTGATAGCTTGAGTATACAGGTAGTGTCCGTAGAGGATATTATGAACACATTCAATTATGGAATTTTTAATCCTTATGCAATGAGAGATTTCTTGAAATATGCATATGAGAACTATACATATAAACCTCTATATGTACT
>WFRC01000061.1 GCA_015486685.1 Caldifarciminota bacterium | reverse complement strand
CAGTAGCGAGGGATGAGTAGCAAGCATATAGGGAAAAGAGAGAATGAGGAAAAAACAGTAATGGGTAAGAGGCAAGAGGTAATAGGTAATGGGTAAAGGATTAACAAATGTGTTCGTGATGGTGATTCGTGTTAATTCGTTAAATCCGCATTCTCATTTCCGCATTCTGCATTATTTTGCACACGAGTCACGGTCACGAAACATGTTCTTTGTCATAAATTATTTTTTGGCGGGAAGCGGTAAGCGGTTAGCGGTAAGCGATTACTTTTTGGATTTGGGATTTTTCATCCGTGTTATTTAAAGAATTTTACTGCGTTCTTAAAGATTTTTAGGCCTTCACCACCTTTAACTCCATTTTTCCATAATGGATGATGATGAATAAATATATTCCTTTCTGGGTGCGGCATTAGTCCTAATATTCTTCCTGTTTTATCTGTTAATCCTGCAATATCATTTACAGAACCATTAGGATTATTTATATACTTAAATGCTATATAATCTTTATTTTCAATATTTTTTAATACTTCACTATTTAATGGTATAAATTTGCCTTCTGCGTGTGCAATCGGTAGGTCAATTTCTGCGATACCTTCGGTAAATACACATCTTTTAGATTTTTTTTTGAGTTTTACCCATTTATCAATAAATTTTCCCGTTGTGTTTAATCCAAGCGTAACAACCTGAGTATTCTTTTTATACTTAAAACCTGGTAATAACCCCATTTTTACAAGTATTTGAAAACCATTGCAAATACCCAGTGTTAGTCCACCATTATCTATAAATTTTTTGATAATATCTCCGGTATTTTTGATATATGATACGGTAACCTGTCCTGCTCCTAAATAATCTCCAAATGTAAAACCACCCGGGAAAGACAAAATTTGATAATTAAATAGAATTTTTGGGTTTTCTAAGAACCTGCTTATATGGATAAAATCTACTTTACTGCCTGCCAACTTAAATGCAAATCCTGTTTCTACATCGCAATTTGTCCCTGGTGCCTTAAATATGAGTGTTTTCACCATTTTATTCCTTTGTTCCATTTTTCTTTCAATTCTTTAATTGGAAGGTCAATGAAGTATTTTCCTGATGCATCTTTAATTTTTACTTTGTCCCCGCCAACTTTTCCCAGAAATGTAAATGGTAAATTCTTAAACAAAGATTCAAATTGTTCCCTGTCCTCTTTTTGAATCTCAAGAAGAAACCTTGTATTTGATTCTGAGAATATGGACAATCTGCTGTCCTTGAATTTGTGAAGTTCTGTTATATTTTTAATAGAGATATCTGCTCCAATCTCACCTGAAAATGCCATTTCAGATAAAGCAACGGCAAGCCCACCTTCTGATAGGTCATGCATACTCACTATTAAACCTTTTCTGACGGCTTTAGATATTTTCTCCATAATCTTCTTCCCCTTTTTTGGATAAACCCTTGGAACCCTTCCGCTATTAATATTTAATATCTTAAATAATTGGGAACCTCCAAATTCAGGATAGGTATTGCCTATGAGATAAATAAGGTTATTTTCCCTCTTAAAATCCTGTGAAATAGTATATTTATAATCTTCCAGTATTCCAATAGAGGAAATAAGCAAAGTAGGAGGTATTGATATATGTCTTCCTTTGTACTCATATTCGTTATGTAAACTATCTTTTCCTGATATAAAGGGTATTCCATATTCTGTGGAAATATCGTAGCAAGCTCTGGCGGAAAGTGCTAAATCTCCCATAATATATGGGTTGTCTGTATTCCCAAATGAAAAGTTATCAAGTATTGCTGTGCCTTTAAGTCTTCCGCCTACGGCAATTAAATTTCTCAATGCTTCATCTATTACAGATGCAGACATCCAGTAAGGGTCTAATTTGCCAAAATCGGGGTTTATGCCATTGGCAATAATTACTGCCTTTTTTGAATTAAAAATAGGCCTGACAATGGCGGCATCGGAAATGCCGGATGGCAGTGGTTTTAACACGCTACCTCCCTGAACTTCATAGTCGTATTGTGAAACGACCCATTCCTTACTTGCAATATTGGGACTTGATATTAATTTCAATAGGGCTTCATTGCAATCATTTATTTCTGGTTGAATATCTTTATATACTATTTTTCTCTCTTTTGCCCTCCTCAAAATTTTGGGTGGACCTTTATGTAAAAAGGACATTTCTAATTCTGCAACCTTTTTTGTGCCATAAAATAACCTCAATTTTCTGTCCCCTGTGAATTTACCTATAACCGTTGCTTTTACCCCTTCTGCAGACATAATTTTTTGAAAACGGCTCAAATTTTTGGGAGGAACAGAAAGTGCCATTCTTTCCTGTGATTCGGAAATCCAGATTTCTGTATATGTTAAGCCTGAGTATTTAAGCGGAACTGCCTTTAATTGAACTTCCACTCCAACATCTTTCCCCATTTCACCTACGGCAGAAGAAAGTCCACCACCACCGCAATCTGTAATTGCATTATATAGATTTTCATCCCTTGTTTTTAATAGGGCATCCATCATCTTCTTTTCTTCAATGGGATTTCCTATCTGAACTGCCCCGGATGAAATTCTTTCTGATTTTTCATCCAATTCTTGTGAAGCAAATGTTACACCGTGAATACCATCTCTGCCTGTATTCCCACCAATCAGAACTATTAAATCTCCTTTTTTTACCTTCTTCTTTAGAAATTTTTGAGGTATAATTCCCACACTCCCTGCAAAGACCAGAGGATTACCTATAAAGGTCTCATCAAAACAGACAGCGCCATTTACGGTAGGTATTCCCATTCTATTCCCATAGTCTCTAACCCCTGCAACTACACCCCTTATTATGCGTTTTGGATGCAATACGCTATCGGGAATATCATCTATATCAGGAGGAGCAAAACAAAATACATCGGTGTTTGCAATAGGTTTTGCACCTAATCCCATTCCAAGTGTATCTCTAATGACACCTCCAATGCCTGTTGCGGCGCCTCCATAAGGTTCAAGTGCAGATGGATGATTGTGTGTCTCTACCTTAAATGTAACTGCATATTTTTTATTAAATGCAATAGCCCCTGCATTGTCATCAAATACGGAAAGTGCATAATCTGGATTTATTTCTTTAGTTGCCTTCATAATTGTGTCTTTTATGAGATTCCTAAATTTCAGGTTGCCTATTTTTACAGGAGACTTAAATGTTTTATGGACACAGTGTTCTGACCAGGTCTGAGCGATTGTTTCCATCTCAATGTCAGTAGGCTCTCTATCCAGTTTCGCATAATAGTTTTGAATCCTTTGCATCTCTTTTAGGGTTAGTGAAAGCATATTTATTTTTGATAAATTTAGTAACTCTTTACTGTTCATATTACTTATAGAGATTGATTTTAAGGAGAATTTATAGCCCGAAGCTATGGTGAAAATTTCATCCTTTTTAAGTTCTCTTTCTATAAGCGGATTCATCAAGACCTTTCTTATAATTATTTTTTTATCAGAAGGGGTAATATTCCCATTGATATAATATCTTCTCCCTGTAATAACATCAAGCGTATATCCGTTATGGGAAAGAAGTTCCTTAAATGTAATTGCGACAGGGTCCATCACACCGGGCAGAGGTAAGATTGTAATTCCTTCATCAGGTGGGTTTATTCTATATATATATTCAACAGGGTCTAATAAGAAATTTTCTATTATTGATTTAATAGTTCTTTTATCTATATTGCCTTTAATCCAATATATGGATGTTTTCCTTACACCTAAAACAGTGTTAATCTTAGAATGCTTAATCCTATCCAGGATTTCTCTGGATTCACTACTTTGTTCTTTTTCCTTTTTTAAGATTTCTATGGTAAATATCAAAAGATAAGTTTAACTCCAATCCCAAAGTATTTGCCGGACACAGTATTCCCACCTTCAAAGTTGAAATTTAACACAGGCAGAGACAACTGTATTCCCCCAAAAACCCTGGAGGCATTTTTAGAGGGAACAGGAATATTATGATGATATTTACCACTTGCTGATACCATATCTATACCTACCCCAAAATATGGGATTATCGCCACAAATTTTTTGCTGATGGAAAGAAAAACAGATTGCGTTTTTGGAGTAAGATAGCCAGTGTCAGGTTTAGGGGTGAAATTAAAGACCATTCGGGTTTTACTGTATCTGTAGTTTAATGAAATCGCAGGCGTAATGGGAGAATCCCTTAATATACCAAACCTGAAACCGAATGTATTAAAATAAAAATTATCTGAGATGACCTTTAATTTGTCAATATACGGGAGGAATAAAATACCCCTTCTGTAAAGAATGTCTATTGAGCCAAATCCCCCTACCATAGGGGCAAAATTTTTCCCCGGAGAAATGCCTATATCTACCCTTAATGTTAGAGTAGGATAATCTCCACTGATTTTTGCTGTCCTAT
>WFRC01000060.1 GCA_015486685.1 Caldifarciminota bacterium | reverse complement strand
TAGGCAAACCTATTCGGGATATAAAGAAATTACAAAGGAAAATTGGAAAAATTTGTTATTAGTAAAGTTGCAGACAATTGATTTTGAAAAGATAAGGAAAGATATACTTCCTTTTCTAGAAGTTCCTTCAGAAACAAATTTATTAACAATTAAAAACTTTTCAAGTATTCTGAACCAATAATCCGGGCTTCGGGGTCAGTCTTCCATCTTCCAACTTTCAAAAATTAACAACACCGCCCCTCCTGTGAGATTGCCACGGTCGTTTCACTCCCTCGCAATGACAGGGGGAAAGGGACCTGTGAGAGTGTTTGCTCATTACATTCGCTCACATCTTCGGCTTCCACGCCTGCCTCTGGCAGGCTCGCAATGACAATGAAAAAAATACTTGAAAAAAAAGAAGTATAGGATATATTAGAGATATGGAAAAATCTGAATTGATAGACATAGTAAAGCGGGGCGAATCCGAAACCCTTGAATTTAAGAAGTCCACAGGAGAGTGGAAAGAAATAATAAAAACTGTTTCTGCCTTCTCTAATATAAAGGGTGGTCATATTCTTATAGGGGTTTCAGATAACGGCAAAGTTATAGGTATTCAAGTTGGTAAAAAGACAATTGAGGATTTAACAAATAAAATTAATGTAGATATTAATAAGGTTTCAAGTAAAACAGCAAGCTTAGAACTAAAAGATTTAATGCAAAAGAAATTATTAGCAGTTCAAGGAAAGGGAAGGTCTACGAGATATATCATTAAAATTTAGGTAATGATTAAAACTATATCTTACTTCAGAACTCACCAAGCACGGAGCACTATGCAAGACGCCTCATACACTCATATATCTGATGGGGTCAGTCTGATGGGGTCAGTCTTGTGAATTGTGAATTGGAAAAGTGAGTTTTGCTGGATTGTTATTATAAATATTTCAAAAAATTCTCTACGGTTAATCTTGCCTGTTTCAATATGTGTGAAAGTGTAGAACGTTTAACAGGATTATGGGCGGGAACAGTTATTTTTAACACCTCGTCTTTTATATGCTTTTGTAATCTGATATGACTTCCCCGTTGCCTCACAATTGTCCACCCATCTCTTTGAAGGGCTTTAACTATCCGAATATATGATAAAGAGGGAACTTTACTCACAAGGTTAGTTCCTGAACCGTTAATCTTTTATCTGATACCAGGTCATCCTCTACTGGTTCTAGATAGAGTTTTATTGCTTCTTTAATATTTTTTAAGGCTTCTTCTGCTGTTTCCCCTTCACTTATACATCCAGGAAGCGAAGGCACATATACTGTATATCCACCTTCATCACTCGGCTCTAATACAACCTTTATTTTCATTATATCACCTCCTTTATGTTCAGTATAATATACAATTACCATCTTAAAAGTCAAGGGGCTTATTTTTTCAGTTTCGGGGTCAGTCTTCCATCTTCCAGCTTTCAAAAAAAATTAACAACGCAGAGGCACGGAATTATCGGGGCTGGGAAGCCCCTCCTACATAAAACAATAAAGAACGTGATGCGTGACCGTGACTCGTGTCAGAATAATGCGGAATTAACAGATAACGACGCATTGATACGGTCAATGCACTACAAAATAATGCGGAATGCGGAAGTGAGAATGCGGAATGCGGAAGTGAGAAGTAGGAAGTAATAAATCGTTAAGCGTAAATCGTTATTCGTTAAGCGTAAAAACAACAGAATAACTACACCTTTCCTATGAGATTGCTTCGGTCGTTTCACTCTCTCGCAATGACAGAGGGGGAGGAACCTGCGAGATTGTTCGCTCCTGTTAGTCGCTCATGTCTTCGGCAGTTCATTTCGCTTCGCTCCATTCAGAATGACAAGGAAAGAAAGGCTCAAAATGACATTCGCAGGCTAAAGCTCTCGCCCACCCATTTCCATTTTTTGGTTTATGGCTATATTTACCAGATAGTCTTAATTAATTTAGATTTTTTTATCTCTTCATCCTTTGTGATAAGGGGTGCATCAAAATAAAGGGCAGTAGATATTATAAGTTTATCGTGCATTTCAAGGTCATAGTTGATAGAATTTGCAATTTTAACTATCTCAACATCTAACGGAACAACTATAAAATTTTCGTATTTCTCTATCTTTTTTAGTGTTTTGTCAAATGTCAAAGAAACATTGCCTTTCTTGCAAATATACATTATTTCTGCTAATACAACTACTGAAATGATAACTGCACCACTGTGGGTAGTTTTTTCAAAGGATTTAAGCGCTGAGGGACTTAGTTTTCTGTCATTTGTAAAATACCATATAAGAGAATGAGTATCCGTTGAATATACCATTAATTATTTCCTTTATATTCGTATGGAAAAATGGATTTTTTAGCCTCTAATAATAAAGCATCGTCAATTTTACTTCCTTCCCAGATGCCTTTTAATGACCCACGCTTCTTAATCTTTTTTACTTTAGATATAAAATCAGACTTTAATAAATGGATAATTCTATAAATTTCGGGTATCATCTCATCAGGGATATCTTCAATTTCATTTTTTAATTTTTCTTTTAGATTTAACATTTAACCTCCTTTTTCTATATATTATTAAAAATTAGAAAAAATGCAAGGGAAATCTGGTCTGTCTGGTCTATTTAGTCTGTTTAGTCTGTTTGGTTTATTTTGCATTTTTCAATCCTCATTTTACAATTATTTACCGCCCATCCTGTGAGGTTGCCACGCCTGTCTCTGGCAGGCTCGCAATGACAATGGAAGAGGAACCTGCGAGATTGTTCGCTCGCTTCGTTCTCCCACATCTTCGGTAGTTCGCTCATTGCATTCGCTCACGTCTTCGGCTTCCACGGGACTTCGTCCCTCGCAATGACAATGGAAGAGGAACCTGCGAGATTGTTCGCTCCTGTTAGTCGCTCATGTCTTCGGCAGTTCGCTCGCTACGCTCATCGCAATAACAACAGACTCCGCTATAGGCTGTGAGATATTTTAAACGGTAAACGAATTTATCTTTGAACTCTGGGTTTGGGACTATCTTTATCATTTATTATAAGGACGAAAAGACCTTTCTTTGATTGAAAAACTGTCATATTGTCAAACCCTGTCCCCATTGTCCGTCGAAAAACTGTCAAATTGTCAACCTCCGTCCCCATTGTCGAAAAAATGGTTGACATTTTTGTATTTTCTTGTAATATAGGGGTATGGTAGATTTATTGGTTTTTATAATTTTATTTATATCAGCGGTAATCTCTTCAATTTTTTCTTCCGGTGATGCCTATCTTATTGGAAGATGGGGTGGCGGCATTTTTTATCCCTTTCTTCATAAGGATAGGGAAAACGCGTTAAAGAATCTAAAGCGGTTTACAGGAATAGAAGACAGGCGAATCGTTTTATCAAACTTTAAGAATATAATGGGAAATATAATGTTAAAACTTCATATTATAGTTAAAAAAGAGAAAGTAAAAATCGTAGGTGAGGAACATCTGAAATCCCTGAAATTTAACAGTAACGGTTTCTTTATTGTCAGTCTCCATTACGGATTATGGGAGATTATTCCACTTGTTCTGGAAGATATGGGGATTAATACTGTCGTAGTCTTTGCTTCATCCCCTTATAAACTTACGGAAAGATTGGTTATGCACATCAGAAAAAGAAGCAAGGCAAAATTTGTGCCTGCGTCAATGAATATATTTGGGCTATTGAAATTTGTTCGGGAGGGTAAGGCATTAGGGTTGATGTTAGACCAACACCGCTCAACCAGGTTCTTAAATATTCCTTTTCTGAATGGAAGATTAAAGATACCTGAGGCACCTTTTTATATTGCGAGCAAGAGAGAGATTTCTATCCTTCCTGTTTTTAGTTATATAGAGCAGGGAAAGGCAATATTGAGAATTTCTGCCCCTATATTACCCGGAAGCGATGTCGTTTTAAGGTTGCAGAGTGTATTCCAAAAATATCTGTCTATGAAAATGGAGAATTTTGTATGGGCTTATTCAGGACTATCGGATTAGTAATATTATTGGTCTTATCGGGGTGCAAAAAGGGCTATACAGAAAAGGAAATTGTTCCGAAAGCAGATGAAATTGTGCAGTCATTTTCTGTAACTGAGACAAATAAAGGAAAGCCCATCTGGAAGATTGCGGCAAGGGAAGCTAAGGAATTTGAAAAGAAAAATATCATAGAATTATCTGATGTAACGCTCATATTTTACGATTCCACGGGGGGTATAATTTCTACACTTAAAGCCGACAGCGGAACTGTTTTTACCAGAAATAATAATCTGGCATCTTCGGGAAATGTTAGAGTAACATCTATGCAGGGGGATTTGTTTACGCAACACTTATACTGGGATAGTAAAAGAGAAAAAATCTGGACACCTGATACAATCCGATATATAAAGGGTAATGAAAAATATGATGGGATTGGACTTGAAAGCGACCCTGACCTACACCATATTATTATAAAAGAGAAATTTAAGGGCAGGGGGAAAACCGAAGAATGGAAATAGTCTTATTTCTTCTACTTACTCCATATACTATTGAGGCAGGAAGGATGGATATAATAAACGGGGAAATAAAAGAATTTTCCGGGGGTGTAAAGGTTAAAGCAGGAGACTTTTTGCTTTTTGGAAATAGGGGTAAAGTGCATGGCGATACTGCATGGATAACGGGAAATCTGAAAATTGT
>WFRC01000059.1 GCA_015486685.1 Caldifarciminota bacterium | reverse complement strand
ATCTTCGACAGGGATTATTCATCTATTTCAATTCACGACTTACAAGATATGTACAGAGTTGCTACCTTTGAAACTACCTTTTATATACCCTTTAAAAGGGCTGTTTACTACGATAAATTGTTTCCAAGCGAATGGATAGATAAAGATACCTCTTCTCAAAACATTGCGGAATATTTTCACAGTAAAGGTTACTTTATTTTAGATGCCCAACAATTACAAGCATTTATGCAAAATGCAATATTTTACAATACAAATAATGATTCCTCAGATAACTCTAAGCCATACTCATACACGGTAGTAGTAATGTCACAGGACATCGCGCCCGATACTGTTGCAGATGTCGAAGAAGATACTGCTTTGATCAGGCGATATATGAATAAAGATAAAAAAAATAAGAAAAAAGATAAAAAAAATAAGAAAAACGGGAAAGGTGGAAACGGTCGTGTAGTTTGGCTTGGATATATTCCATTCTATTATCAAGGACACTTTGATGATAGCACTACTGAATGGGATGACAAAGGATCCAAAAAAATTCTTGGGTTTAATGCTGCAGGCGGAGACCAAAATGAAAATGAAGAAGTTACAATAACACAAGGAGGCTCTTCTGATGATGGAAATGGAAAGGATTGGGGACTTTCAACAAAATGGGATAGCGCACTTCCAGAAGAGGCTGATGCGTATTGGCTTATCCCACCTTCACCCAATAATGTAGACGAAATTCTCGCTTACTATATACACGGTTTGTTCTTTAAAAGTAGGGAAGTATCAGCCTGGTTTAAAAAATATGGGGAAGAGAAAAAAGGCGGATTTGTTAGAATATGGGATTACAATATAGATAATGGCATTTCACAAAATGACTCTCGGTTAGATGAATTAGAGAATGTGAGTAAATACAAATGGCCATAAAAACTAATAAAAACAGGAAAGGGTTTGCCCTTATACTAACAGTAATTATTATATTATTTATTTCGATTTCGGTATTATCTTTGTTGCATTTAATTTTTAATAACGCATTAATGATAGGAAATGAAGAAAAATTCATTCACGCTCAATATCTTACCGATGCAGGTATACAGGATGCAATTGCCAATTTAGAAAAGAATAAAGATTGGAAACCATCAGATTGGGGTAGCAACTTTAATGGACATCCGGGAAAAGAATACCCATCGGACACTGGCAATGGATACAATATCTCTAATTTCGATAGCACCGATATGCCAAATGGAAATCGTTTTATACGATTTACTTGCAACGGATTCTATAAAGATACGGAGAAAAGTATTGATGTAGTAGTTTCTGTATCGCAAAGGAGCGATGGAACAATCCTTGTAAAAGTAATTTCTTATAGTGATTGAAAAAAATATATTTATGAGTATTATAAGAATATGAAAAGAGCAACAGGTATAAGTTTATCTGATGAATTTATAAGAATTGCAGAAGCTGAAATAGAAAGCGGCAGCATTAAATCATTACGCTTAGAGGAAATTCCGTATGAGAAAAATGATTTAAAAGATGCTGAATTCATTAAAAAAATAAGAAACATAGTAAAGAAAAGAAGGCTATACAACAAAGCATTTATCGCTCTAAACGACAGTGAGGTTATAATAAAAGATAAAATTGTGCCTCCTGTTAATAAAAACGAAATATTTAAGCTCATCGAAGCAGAGATAAAAGATTATGCAATATTTAACCACCAAAACGTTTCTTTGGGGTTTAACGTTATAGAAAAAGCAAAAGACAAAATAAAAATTATCTGGGCAGGAACAAAAGAAGAAACACTCCTAAGCACAATAAAAACATTCAGAAAAGCAGGCATAAAATCTGCAGGAATAATACCATCCAACTTTGCACTGGGTAAATTCGTAGGCACATTCTACGAAAACAAAGCCCCCTTTGTTATTATTAATGCAGACAACACCAAAACAACCCTCACCTTTATGGAGAATGAAAAGGTACTTTACACGTATATTCAGGACTTGGGAATCAAAGAAGCAGCAAGCAATGATATAAATTTGAGAAATACCTGGCTTGGCAATATACTTACCACTATTACATTCGTTTCAAGGAACAGAAATTTAT
>WFRC01000058.1 GCA_015486685.1 Caldifarciminota bacterium | reverse complement strand
CTTATATCCCTTCCTTTAAATGTTTTATTTCTTATCGTAATAGAAGAATCTGTGAATGAGATGGGAATTTTTTTCAGGCATAAATCAATAAAATTATTATTATCTCTTATCCCTATTGCAATTATATTGTATTTCTGGATAAGAGAATCCGAAATACTATCAGCCTTATGAAGATTAAAATCAATATCGTAATTCGCATAGTAAAGTTTTACTGAGTTTGCATATGACCTGTTATTGCCATAAAGAATTATTGTGGGTTCCTTGAACATCATTTCCATTGTCTCATCTATATTACCCCATACTTCTCCTCCAGCAACAAAGATAGCACATAATAAAAAAATCCTGACATTCTTATTAAATTTTAGCATCTTTGCCTCCTGAATTAGGTTTTTTAATTTTGTTATAAATTGAGCGATTCTTTTATCACAATTAAAAATAAGAACCTTTTTTAGTTGTGTCAAGACAAAAAACGCATTTTTTAATTATATATCTTTTTTTGATAAAAATTTTGCCAAAATTATATGTTCCTAATGGTATTTTAGACAGACTCCACCTTTGGTATGTTCTAATCTTTGTCTTTCAGGTAAAAGAAAGTTCTTACGCAGTGTGGATTACGGGAGGACTATTGCACTTTATCCATATGGTTTCTATATTAAAATAGTTTTCTTCCCCTGCTTTAACAAATATTTTTCTTAGACCTTAAGATGAGGGAAAAGTTCTGATTAGAATAAAATTACTTCTTCCAGCATCCTGCTGTAGGATTCCATAATTTATCCATTCGGGTTCTGTTTTTAATGGAGTCTACTATGGGTTTTAGAAAAACAGTAATTCTCTCCATTATCTGGTTGAATTCTTGATTTACATCAGGAAGTCGTGATTTGTGAAGAAAAGCAATCCATTGCCTCTGTCTTTCTTTATCTTCAGGAAATTCTGAACGAAAGACCAGAAAATTCAGAAATTGCCAGGCGATAAAGAAATCTTTCCTGAAAATATCGCAGTAGAAGAGCATCAAAATCTATACCTTCAGCTCTGGCAATATTTAGAAGCCTTGCTCTTATAGAGGCTGGTTTATTCTTAATTTCTCCTTTCATCTCTCCTTGTTCCTAAATCATAGCATTAATCCAGGTTTCAAGAAGCCTCTTCACTCTGCAAATTTCAGCATATTTAAGCAGTTTCTCCAGATTGCGATCCTTGCGCTTAAGATATTCAGATAGTCCTTCCTTAGCCACATCAAGTCCCAGTTTATTCCGGTAGCGAAAACAATCACAAATAGTTTTCTCTGGAGAATAGATACGAACCTTATAACCTTTAATTTCTATCTCATCAATCCCTGTCTCAAATTGTTTAGTGGAAAAATAATAGAATTCAACAGGTGGATATTTAATTTTAGGTCGCCAGGCCTTATGGCGAATCGCCATAGAGATGATAGAAGGATTAAAAGTAGTTAGTTCATAATAGGAAAGAGCCGAGAGTAGACAGACAACTCCCTCTGGAACAGCACGAGCAAGGTCAATAAAACTCTGGTTAGAGATAACAGGTGTATCTGTCAGTCTGTAAAGCCCATTTTTTACTTTAATAATTATTCCTTTATCCAGGATATCTTTTATATCACGCGGATGGATACCCTCAGCCAGAATATCCTTAGACCTGGCGTATCCATTATGGTTTTTAAATATCTCGATAATCTTTTTATATTTTTTCATCGTATCTTCTTTTGGATAATTTCATAGGCATATTATAACAAATGCCGAGGTTTTTGTCCAGTAATTTTTTAAATTTTTTATAAATTTTTATAAAAGAGGAATGTTTAAGTCAAGTGGACTGATTGTTTTTTTGGAAAAGTTCAGGCACATATTAGGACAAAATCCTGTACTACATTTACCCCGACCCTTGCTTTTTTGCTTTTTTTAAAGCACCTTTCCATCTAAAAATAGAACAGGTATCTTATCTTAAATACTGAACCCCTATCTGTTATTACAAATTTATCTTTCTCAGTATCATAATCCTCTGTTTTCGTATAAACCAGATATATCCAGGATTTCGGAGAGATATTATATGAAATTACAGGATTTACCCTGTATTCATATACCCTTCTTAAACTCTTCACATACACCCCCTCACCTCTAAGCACAATATCAACCTTTGTTGTAAAATGATAGCCAATGGAAGGGCTGATAGTGATATACGCATCTTCTAAATTTTCTGCATTAAATAAATCCTTCCATCCCGCAGTTTCCTTCCAGTAGGGCATAATATTGATAGGAATACCAATACCTATATTTGGAGTGGGTCTTATGACAAAATACACACCACCATTACCATAATATCCCAGATGCCCCGCCCGATAATTAAACGCATAATTGAGGTTTCCCCAGAAACTGACTCCAAACATACCTGAAAAGTTTGAACCAAGATTAAATCCGCCTGAATTTCCCTGATAATGAACAATCTCTGAACCTGTGTTTTCGTAAGTATCCATCACATTTATCCACATACTTCCATTCCAGTTATTCCGTGTATTGAAAAAGAACATTCCACCTCCACCCTGTGATATGTCTTTTACGCCTTCACCCCTGTCTGCACCATAAAGGATGCCCGCTCCAAAATGCCTTAAATGACCTCCTTTTGGGAAAAACATTCTCCCTCCAAAAAGATTTACTGTCGAGTATTTGGCACCCCCATAGCCTGTTTCTGATATGTCATAGGTTGTATCAATATGTGAGATATTTATCTGGAATATCCTTTTTGGGTTGAAATATGCCCATTTGAAATATCCAGCAATGCCAGAAGTACCTGTTGAATCTGCATAAGAACCCTGAAAAATCATATTATTAAAACCCTTAACATAACTTCCATCTGCAGTTAATGTCCTTGTGTATCGGATATTCGTCTCCTTCCCGATATATGTAAGCCCTGTGGTAAATCCCGGGATTATCTGCTTTGCTCCCCGCAGTGCAATATAATGTGCCTCTGGCTCACTCCCGATTGTATCTGTATTTACATACATACCAGCACCTTCAAATCCCTTTCCCTTTGTGATAAATTTAGCACCTGCCCTTATAGGCACATAGAGGGAATCATCCACCACCTTCCCTATATTTCTGGTGTATAAAATCTTCATAGGACCTTGACCTATATTAAAATTATGGCTCTGTTTTATATTAAACATCTCCTGCCCTTCAAGGAAAAATGGCCTTTTTTCCTGAAGATATATCGCATATTTTGAGAGATTTACCTGAAATGGGTCTGCCTCTATCTGGGCATAATCAGGATTTATCGTAAGGTTTAGACCAAATATATCACTGGGGTTATAAGACATATCAATACCTGCATCATATGAAAATCCACTTCCCTGCTTTAGAATTCCCACAGGATATATCTCCAAAAATCTTCCCTTTATCCCGGGATTTATCCCTTTTAATGTATCAAACTGGGAAATCCTGAACCCGGGGAATTGAGGCACAGGCTTCCAGTAATCCGTCTCACCTTTAACAGGTATAACCCTCCCGAACTGCACTCCCCATTTACCCTTTGCATATCTGATTGCCTTAAAAGGTATCTTCATCTCCACTGTATATCCATCATCTGTAATTTTTGAAGAGGCAAACCATATCCCATCCCAGGAGCCATCAAAGGATGCACCTCCTCGCGATGATATTCCATCTTCCTGTGTCCCTGAGGCAGCAACTGTGAAAAAATAGCAGGTTCTTCTATCCCCGAAAGTATCAAGATATAAAGTTATTCTATCTCCTGATGCACCATCCCATCCTCTGATATTTACCTCTGGTTTCCTTCCATTGGTATGAGACACAAATGCAACATATAAATTATTATTGTCTGTCAGCAGATATACCTCTGTTTTTTCTGTCGCTGGTTTTCCTTCATCAGGCATCTGCTGTGTAAATCCTGTTATAGGCTGTGCCTTAAACCATTCAGGCTCTATTACCCCATCAATACGGGGTGGATTCTGCACAAACACAGGTGTGATAGAAAATAATAAAAATATCATTTAACCTCCTAATTTTCGTTGATTTAGTCTATTTAGTCTGTCTGGTCTATTTAGTTTCTTCCTGTCTTTTTGAGACCCTTCGTTCAACTCAGGGTGACAAAAAGGATGTCATTGCGAGCCTGCCAGAGGCAGGCGTGGCAATCTCATCTGTTTTTCGTTAATTTCGTTTATCACGAATCACCACTACGAACACGTTTGTTGCTTCTTTACTCATCTACTCATTCACTTCCTATCGCCCCTTACCTCTTACCTATTACCAAAAATTTTATTTACAACAAATAACGCGAAGCAAATATACAACGAAGTGTAATAACGCCGAAGGCAAATTACTGCTCCATTTATATATCAACCTTTAACCTTTTACCTTTCACATTTTACATTTAACTATACCTTAATCCGTATCCCCATATCATCATATCCAGCAAAATAACAAAAAAATCTCCATTTTCAAACTTTTTTTATAATTTATCTGTGGAGATTAAAGATATATGGTTAAATTAGAGGATAGTTCAGTATATGTCTGAATTAATTAGATTGAGAAATTGTAGGGTATGGGCTCAGATTTTAACATAACATTTGCAGGTTTTTCGATATTATATATTTCAAGTAGACCAATATTATTTGAGGTAATCGTTCTAATAGTATTAAACAATCTAATCAAAGGGGGATGGATTTTTTTAGCTAATGTTTCATTTTTAAAATTAGGCAAAGCAATATAAAAATAAACTTTTTCTATTTTAGCATTTTTTAAATTTGCATAGTGCCGAATAGAACCCATAATTTCTTTCTCCTGTAACCCTGCAATGTAGACCATTATCTGTCCAATCGCTTCTGCAAAACCATTAGAACCCAGCCATGTAACATTCTTCGCTTCTACTATAAATAAAGAATGTTCTTTTTCATTGTATCCTACAACATCTATTGTAAATCCCTTCCAATCAATTTCTTCTATAGCCACTATACACTCATGTTTTATAATACTACAATTAAAGTTTTCTTTTAAGCAAGATTCAATACTCGGATGTAGAGCATCTTCATACATAATACCTCCTACTTTGCAAATATTTCTAAAATAAAAGAAGTTTTTGCAAAGCAAAAATTTGGGCAAACCCGAAGGGCGAACTTTTTATGTTGGGATATATGAGATGATGCTTTCATTTTGTTATTATTAATACCTTTGAAACTGCTGTATATGTTTTTCTACCAAAAGTAAAAACAATTTCATCATTCTTTG
>WFRC01000057.1 GCA_015486685.1 Caldifarciminota bacterium | reverse complement strand
TCTGGCAGGCTCGCAATGACAACGAGAGAAGCATTCACACGGTGAATGCACTCCAGAATAATAAAGAATGTGAAACGTGTTCATAACTCGTGTTTACATTTTTCGTTTATTTCGTTTTGTACGAATCACCATCACGAACACGTTTGTTAATCCTTTACACATTCACCCATTACCTCTTGCCTCTTACCCATTACTGTTTTTTCCTCATTCTCTCTTTTCCCTATATACTCGCTACTCATCCCTCGCTACTGCTTTTTTCAACTCTTCCCCTCATCTACTCATTCACTTCCTACCCCCCACTTCTCAGTCCCTACTTCTTACTTCCCAGTTTATTTGGAAGTTTGTTAAGGGGTCAGGCATTGACAATTGACAATTTATTACGAGATTGTTCGCTCTCTTTGGCTGTCCACATCTTCGTTAGCCACATTTTCAACTCGCAACATAAATTCTCGGGTGAACAAATATGTGCCAGTTATTCAATTCTGGAATTCCATGCTTTCTTTTGAATATCAATGTAATGGATTAAGGCTGAATTGTCAATTGTCAATGCCTGACCCCTATTTGGAGGCTGATGAATACTTCGTTCTATCAAAAATAAGTATAAAGCGAAATAAACCTAAAAGAAACTTTTTTTTACTCCATCCGTTGTATATGAATCTTTTTGCCTTCTCCCGCAATATATCCGCAGCAAACCAATGGGTCGTGTTCAAAAAATGAAATATAATTTTTTTCTTGAACAAGTTTTATATATTTTTCCTTTTCTCTCATCACATCTAACGGAAAGATATCATAACCCATAATATATGGCGTTTTTAGATGGGCAATAGTAGGCATTAAATCTCCCCAATATAATGCACCATTATTATCTGAATCAATTACAACAATTTGATGTCCTTCTGTGTGCCCACCTGTCTTAATACATTTTACTCCGGAAAGTATTTCCATTTCACCATCAATAATTTTTAATTTACCGCTTTCTTTAACAGGCATAAAATTTTCCTTTATATAACTTGCCTTTGAACGAGGGTCTGGATTAAGTGCAATTTCCCACTCTAATTTTTGAACAATATATGTGGCATTTGGGAATGTTAGAAAAATTTCATTACCTCTTTTTATTGTATTACCGCCAGCATGGTCAAAGTGTAAATGGGTATTGATTACTATATCAATATCTTCGGGTGTAAATCCAGATTTTTTTATATCATTCTCTATCCCTGGTTTTCTATCTACACCATAAATATCAGCAAATTTTTCATCATATTTATTTCCAATACCTGTATCAATAAGTATATTGGCGTCAGGATGTATTATAAGTAATGGCCTCATTGCAATAGTAATCCTATTCCTTTCATCCGAAGGCGTTAAACGAGTCCAGAGAGGTTTTGGTATAACTCCAAACATTGCACCTCCATCCAGTTTGATGAAACCGTCAAGGAGTGATATTATTTCTAACTTTCCAATTTTAATCCTTTTCATACGCAAATATAGTGATATTTATGTATTTGTCAACAATTTTTTTTAAATGGATTTTATGTGTAATATATAGTATATAGAAAACATTTGACATTTAAAAAGTATTTTCTATAATTAGGGCATAAGGAATCAGAACGACAGACAAATGCAGAAATATTTTTTCCAATACCAAAAACCATAGGAGGAGATTGATATGCAATTAAAAGAGATGATTTTATTCAACGGAACGAAAAAGAACATTGACATTCTGGCTTTGACAAAAGATAAGTAGTTGCTATGTTTTTTCTATTACCGATTATCTTAAATATTTCCTCTCTGCAATTTGTAAAGACAGAAGTTATAAAAACAGGTTATGGCACTAAGTCTGTTTTAATCAGTCCCGATAGAAAGAATGTCTATGCTTTGAACCTTGAAGATATGAGTGTTTATGAATTTGACAGAAAGACAAAAAAATTGGAAAGAATCCTTAGATTCAAGAAAACCCCCGGGACAGGATATAATTATACAGAAAAAAAATGGATACATTCTTATCAGGAAAAACCCGTTGAAGGGTGTTTTACTCATCAGGGAAGGTATCTATGGATATCCCTCCACAATGCAGGCGGTATTGTTGCCTGGGACTTAAAAGATTCTTTAACTTCAATAAAGGATTTTCCTCATAAAAAGGTATTTATTAAAGACCTAAAAACGGAGATTTCAAGTAGCGGAGACCTTCCCTTTTTCAAAACAGGTAAAACCCCCAAAATAATAGCAAAATCGAGGGATGAGAAATATCTTTTTGTTTCAAACTGGCATTCAAGCACGGTTTCAGTAATTGATATTTCCGCTAATAAACCCATATATTGGAAGAAGATAAAGGATATTCCAACGGGAAGGTTGCCAAGGGGACTTGCTATTTCAGAGGATAATAAACTCCTTTACATTGCACAAATGGGCAGTGCTCTTATAAAAATAATAGAGATTGGAACATGGAAAGAAAAGGGGGTAATACATACTGCAATCAACCCCAGACACCTTTTTATAGATGGGCATTATTTGTATGTGTCTATAAATATTGATGGAGAGGTTATGAAAATTGATTTAAACACAAAAAAAATCTTAAAAATATCTAAAGCGGGACATCTTGCAAGAACATTAGCATTATCCCCTTCTCGGAAATATCTTTTCGTTGTATGTTACAAAGATAATATACTTGATGTGTTCAAAACCGCAGACCTTACAAGAGTTTTTCGTTTGAAAACAGGCATCCACCCTGTGGGTGTTGCAGTTTACCAAAACGGAGACAGCATAGAAGCCTGGGTTTGCAATTATTCGGGAAGCATCAATGTTTTTACTTTTAAGGAAAATCTAAATTGAACAATCTGCGAAAATTATATAGTTAATCATCCTCCTTTTTGACATTATCTTTAATTTCCTTATTCTTAGTCTTGTCCCACCATATGCATAAACTTTCCCACCGTTTTTTCATTTTTTCCTTGCTTAAATAGGATTTTTTCTTATTTTATCGTAAATATGGATATTTATAATACCCTTTCAGGCAAAAAAGAAGAGTTTATCTCTATCAGAAAAAATGAAGTGAGAATGTATTTCTGTGGTATGACACTACAGGAATCTCCACATATTGGACATATGAGAGCCGCTATTACAGCGGATGTGTTATACAGATACCTTTTATATAAAGGATATAAGGTAATTTATATCCAGAATTTTACTGATATTGATGATAAAGTAATAGAAAAAGCGATAGAAGAACATAAAGACTTCCGCGAAATTGCAAATTTTTATGAGTCGGAATATAAGGAGGCATCTAAAAGAATGAACATCCTCCCCCCTACCTTTATGCCTCGTGCAACCCAACATATACAGGAGATTATAGAGATTGTTCAGGGTTTAATAGAAAAGGACGCTGCCTATGAAGTGAATGGAGATGTGTATTTTTCTGTAAAGAAATTTAATGGGTATGGCAAACTTTCTGGAAAGGATATTCACAAATTAATCAGCGGAGCAAGGGTAGCAGTAGATGAGAAAAAACAAGACCCATTGGACTTTGCACTCTGGAAAAAAGCCAAAGAGGGAGAACCTTATTGGTTCAGCCCCTGGGGAAAAGGGAGACCTGGCTGGCATATAGAGTGCTCTGCTATGTCTATGCATTATCTTGGAGAGACCTTCGATATTCATGGCGGTGGAAGCGATTTGATATTCCCGCATCACGAGAATGAGATTGCACAATCTGAATCATTTACAGGAAAACAATTTGCAAAGTTCTGGGTGCATAATGCAATGGTAAATATAAAGGGAGAAAAAATGTCAAAATCCCTGTTGAATTTCATACCTGTTTTATCCCTTCTTGATGAGTACAGCCCGAATGATTTAAGAATGTATTTATTAAAAACCCATTATCGAAGTCCCATTGATTATTCCAGAGAAACCTTAAATCAGGCAAAAAATGCTATGGAAAGGATAGACACATTTCTGGAAAAATCATCTGAATATCCTGATGAGGGTAATTTTTCTACAGAAAGTCATATACAGAAATTCATTGATGTAATGGAGGATGACCTGAATACGCCAAAAGCAATTTCTGTAATATTTGACCTTGTGCGAGAAGGAAATAATGCAATAGAAAAAGGTGAAAGTGAAAAGATCTATCCCATACAGAAAACAATTAAAGATTTGTTGAACATTCTCGGTTTTCAATTTGGAACGAAAGAAAAGGAAAGAGATATTACAGAAAATCTGATAGAATATTTAATAAGACTAAGGGAAGAATTTAGGGGAAAAAAGGAATGGGATAAAGCAGATGAGATAAGAGATTTTCTTTCTCAAAATGGTATCATATTAGAAGACACACCTGAAAAAACTATATGGAGAAAAAAATATTAAATCATATAGATGAAATACAAGTATGAATTTTTTATATTTACTGGATTTTTTGTCTTACTTATTTTATATTTTTCTCCTGTACTGTTTGGCAAATCATTTTTCTGGGAGGATTTTCTATATCAGAATTATCCCTATCGTTTTTTTGCCGCAGTTTCATTAAGGCACGGAATATTTCCTTTCTGGAATCCCTATATATTTGGGGGAATTCCATTTTTTGCAGATGTGCAATCCGCTGTCCTATATCCTTTTAATCTCATACTTACATTATTTGTTCATAATAATGCCCTGAGTTATAGAATTGTAGAATTTCAGGATATATTCCACCTATTTTTGGCAGGTATCTTTATGTATATTTTATTGAGATATTTGAAAGTAAGCAAAATCTCTTCTACTATTGCAGGGCTTGCATATATGCTTAATGGCAGATTTATCGTCAATCTAATGCATATTAATACGATAAATACGATAATCTGGTTGCCATTGATAGTTTATTTTTTAATGAGGGCAATGGAAGAGAAAAGAGTCAAATACGCCATATATGGAGGCATTTCATTAGGCGTTTCTGCACTTGCAGGATATCCGCAAGCGGTTGTAATGATTATAATTACTACATTAATTTATTTCATAATTGCGTTATTTTATGTAAACAAAGAACATAAATGGGAAGGTTTGTTGTTAAATCTCAAAATATATTCAATTCTATTATTTATAGGCATAGGAATTTCTGCTGTTCAATATGTACC
>WFRC01000056.1 GCA_015486685.1 Caldifarciminota bacterium | reverse complement strand
TGTATTTCTTCAATATATATGTTAAACTCATTCAAAAGGCTTTTTGGTATATTATGTAATAGCATTTGTATCAACATTATCCCGAGAGAAAAATTGGGTGCATATAATACAGGAATAACCTTCCCTGCTTCCCTTAATCTTGCCATAATATTATCATCTATACCCGTTGTGCCACTGACGAGCGGTTTCTGAAATTGCTCGGCAATAGGAATAAGATTGTTCAATGCATCTGGAGAGGAAAAATCAACAACCACATCAATAGAGTTGATAATTTCCTTAATATCCTTGTAGAATGGCATATTTAGCTCAGGACTTTTCCTGTCAATGATAAAGATATTATGCCCTTTCTCTTTTGCGTACCGTGAGAATACTGTTCCCATTCTCCCTGAACCACCATATACACCGATATCCATTAATGCCCCCTTGAAAGGAGTCCGTAGTTTATCAATGCCTCTTTCAGTTTTTTTCTGTTTTCTGAACCCATTTCTGACAATGGGCTTCTTAATTCACCCATATTATAACCCAACATTTTCAAAGCAGTTTTTACAGGTATAGGATTTGTTTCAATAAATAAGGTGCGGGAAAGATAATAAAGTTTTTCGTTAAGCACCTTTGCTGCCTTCAATTCATTGTTCAGGGCATAGTTTACCATTTTACTTACATCTTCGGGAACAATATTTGCGGTTACTGAAATAACCCCTCTTCCTCCCACAGAAATAATAGGAAGTGTGAGCATATCATCCCCTGATAACAAAGAAAAATCCTTTTCTGTAGATGAAATAATTTCTGTAATCTGACGCAAATTTCCACTTGCCTCTTTAATCCCTACAATATTATCAAACATAGAAAGGTAATTTACAGTTTCAGGTAGAATATTTACACCTGTCCGTGTGGGAACATTGTATATAATGATTGGGATGTTTACCGCCCTGGCGAGTTTCTCGAAATGCCTTTTTAATCCTGATTGCGTTGGTTTATTGTAGTAAGGTGTAATTACAAGGGCGTAGTCAGCGCCTAAATCTTCTGCCTCCTTTGTCATCTCTATCGTCTTATAGGTGGAATTTGTGCCTGTACCCACGATAAGAGAACATTTTATCCTCTCCTTTGTAAATCTTATAATTTCACTCCTTTCATCTTCGTTTATTGTGGGCGATTCCCCTGTTGTGCCCAATAACAAAATCCCTGATGTCCCTGAACCATTGTGAAGATGAATAAGTCTCTCCATAGTAGAAAAATTTATGCCATTATCTGTAAATGGTGTGGAAAGTGCAACAATTGACCCCTCAAGCATCCTTCCTCCTTTTTCTTCGATTTTTGGGTGGGATTCCCATATCTTTCCTGTATTTTGCAATTGTCCTTCTTGATATCTTAAATCCCTGGGAGTTTAGTGCCTTACAAATTTCGTCATCTGAAACAGGTTCGCTTTCATTTTCAATGATTTTTCTGACTATTTCTTTTACCATATCCTGTGATACTCTTCCTCCATATCTTCTAATGCTTCTTGAAAGAAAATCCCTCAAAGGGATTACACCTTTTGGTGTCTGAAGATATCTACTTTTTAACATTCTTGAAATAGTGGAGTCGCTCAGGTTTAACTTTTCTGCAATTTCTTTAAGACTCAAAGGCTTTAGAAATGATTTTCCATTTTCGATAAAATCTTTTTGTCGCTCAATCAAAAACTCTACCAATCTTATTAAGTGTTTTTTCCTATCTTCTAATAACTTAAAGAAATATAATGCCCTTTTCACCTTTTCCTTTACCCATCGGATTTCCTCTTTTGTATATTTCTCTGGTGCAAGGAGCATTTCCTTAAATTTTGCACTTATCCTCATTGGAGGTATGTATGAATCATCCACTTTCACTACATATTTACCATTCTTATATTCACAGAATACATCTGGGACAATGTATTCAACTGCTCCTCCTGTGAAATCAGCAGATGGTCTGGGATTTAACTGCTTAATCCTTTTTATTGCTTTCTTTACATCATCTTCTGAAACCTTTATTTTTTCAGCAATCTTTTCGACTGCATTTTCCTTAAATTCTTCATAACACATATCCAGAATTTTATAGGCAACAGTATTTTCCTCGTTGAAATATCTCAATTGTATAAGAAGGGATTCTCTGAGGTCTTTTGCTCCTATTCCGGGTGGAGAAAACTCTTTAATTTCTTTGATGATATTTTGGACATCAGATACATCCATTTTCAAATCCTTGGCTATAACTTCGGGGGGAGTCCTTATATACCCATCCTTATCTATATATTCTATAACAAATTTTGCTGACTGATTTATCTTTGGGTCTGAAAAAGCAATATCTATTTGTGCATTCAGAATATCTTTTAATGTGAATACCGCTGGTATTTGAGTTTGTTTATCCTCCTCCTGTTCAGGCAGGTAAAATGACGGGAGTTCTTCTTCTAAAAATTTCTGCAGCCCTTCATCAACCTCTTTTTCATCCTCTCTCAAAATATCCAGGTCAATCTCCATCTCATCCGATGTCTCTCCCTCTTCTATTATCTCGATAGCAGGGTTTAATTCCAATTGCTGTATAAT
>WFRC01000055.1 GCA_015486685.1 Caldifarciminota bacterium | reverse complement strand
TTCTCTATTGCATATTTTCGACAATAGATATATAGAGAACCCCCATGGAAATACCATATAGGCATGTAAATAGTCTGGATTTTGTTTTTTGCAAACTTTCAATAATAATAAGAATCTATTTATTATTTTAATAAATCTGTTTTTTGGTATTTTTTTTATTGGAAAATATTTTATTTTTTGTAGTTTCGGCCCTTCTTTATCTCGTACAACATATATTTTTTTCAGGTTTTCAACTTTAGTTAGTGGAATTAACTGATTTGCCATAGATCTATCGCTAAGTCCTATATGCATAAGGATTCTCATGTTTTATTCCCACCTATTCTTTTTTTGATGAACCATTCATACCAACTCAATCCATACTTATATGAATTTTTAATGGCTGTACGGATCATCATTTTTTTAGCTATTTTCATCCTTTTCTGGAAATAGGTTTCATATTCCATCGGAACCTCGTCTAACAATTTTTTGGAAGGATAAACTCTAAGAATTTTTTTACCACTAATTTTTTTTGGATTTCCATATTTATCTATTTTTATTGGTGTATAATAAACCTTTTCGAGATTCTGAAGATTCAGATGAAAAACAGCAGAAACACCATCATCTATATTAAAATCGAATATAAAATTTCCAAGACTATAAAATATTAGTTTTTTATTGTATCTCTCTATTGGTTGAAGTACATGTGGATGATGTCCAAGTATAACATCGACGCCAGCATCTATGAGGTCGTGTGCAAAGCCTATCTGCTCTAGAGATGGATAATATGTGTATTCATACCCCCAATGTAGAGAAACTATTATGAAATCTAATATTTTTTTATTTTTTTTAATATTATTTATTATTTCTATTTTAGAGGGTGGTTTAATAACACATTTTAAAGTTCCTAAATTCAAACAAAAAGATAAAAAACCAATTTTATATCCATTTACTTCTAAAATTAGTGGATAAAGACTTTGTTTTTGGTAATCATGATATTTCAAAATAGTAATGCCATATTTCTCTAGAGTACTAACCATTTCTTTCAAAGCAGTTTTACCATGATCCAATGAATGGTTATTTACGATGTTTAAGAGATTAAATCCAGAATCTATAAGAAATTTCGCATATTCTGGTTTTCCTCTTAAAAAATATTTTCTAACATCCTTAAAGTCAGAGTAAGAGGATAGAGTGCATTCTAAATTTCCAAAATTCAACGAATCTCTTTGAAAGATGTTCTCTATATTTCTAAACACAGCTTCGATGTTATATTTTTTTATAAAATAATCGACTCCAGAGTGGTAAGATAGGGGGTGAGGTGCGAGCGAGATATCACCAACAGCATTGATAATCAGCTCATTTTCATTCATGTTAAATCACATCCTAATTATGGGTAGTACATAAATTAAATTTCTCCAGCGAACTAAGATAGTGGTCTGTTCTATTTTTCCTAGAATCGTAGGCTTTTTTTATTATTTTTGATTGCTGCATGGAATTACCTATACTCTGAACTCACTTCTGATATAAAAAACCTTCTTTTTCCTCTTTTTGAAGGAGGAATATCATCAACATATTTAATCTCAAGATTTATATCTCCCACATAGTTCTTTATTTCTTTTGCAATGTATTTTTCATCATCTTCTGAGAATTTCTTATTTTTTACGATTTTTACAAGGAGGTGGTCCTGTTTTTTCTGAATTACCTGAAACATATCTACACCAGCCACCCACTCAAAAAGAAGAGTGAAGAAATGCACCACTAGAAGCTTTCCTTCGGATGTAACGAAAACATCGGATAATCGCCCTTCAATGCTTTTCAGAAGAGGGAGGCCGCGGCCGCACGGGCATTTTTCTTCGGATAAAGAACCGATATCCTTAATATTATATCTGATAAATGGCATGGCAAAAGCCTCTAAGTTGGTGAGAACAATCTCGCCTTTTTCTCCAGCAGATACGGGTTCACCGTTTTCGTCAACAATTTCCACTATTACGTTTTCTGCATTGATATGCTGCCCAATATGATATTTACATTCTCCTGAAACATTAATTCCCTCTCCCCCGTACGTGTCAAAGACCTCTGCATTAAATTGCTCTTGAATCACCTTTCTCTGAGTGGGAGTTATCGTTTCCCCGGTTGTTATCACTGCTTTAACGCCGAATTTTACATCCATTTCGGCCATCTTCTTCGCAAGGAAGTATATAGAAGAAGGATATCCCTTGATAAACTCAGGACAGAAGCGTCTAAGGTCTCTCACTACCGATTCCACATTTCTATCGTAGATGTCAAATGAGGAGTAAAACTTTGTTCTGAATAGTCTTGATTCTATTTTCATTAGATGTTTATGATTCTTAAAGGCAAAGTTTGGAAAACCTTGTATGTGCGCTATCTTATCTCCCAATTCATAGCCGGCCAAACCCCACAATCGATAAATAGATGCCCAGTTTATAGATTTTTGTTTTTTGGATATATAGTATTCAAAAGGCTCTCCGGTTGAGCCGCTACTGGCCTGATAAATTAGCTGCTCCTTTTTGTAATTTTTTGAGAGAAACGCACCAATATTTTTCTTAATATCCTCTTTCGTTAGTATTGGCAATTTTTTTAAATCATGAACATGAAGAATATCCTCTGGATGGAGGTGCCTTTCTTTCATAACCCTATGGTAGTATGGTACATTTTCGTAGGCATTCTTGATAATGGATCTCAGCTTTTTTTCCTGTAACTCCCTGATTTCTTCAGGGGACAACCATTGACTCTTGCTCATCTCCTTTAGGATGGGCATAAAGCGAACACCTGTTATACGCTCCGCTGGTGGAATAAATATTCTCTGTAGTATGGAGTTATATAATTTCAAGTTCTCATCTCCTTTTAATTGATGTCTTTTTCAATATCTCAGTCATCTTCCCACTCGCATTCCCGTCCCCGAACACAACCTCCAATTCTCTTATCTTCTCCTCCAGCGCCTTATTTTCCCTCAACTCTTTTTCCTTCCTTAGCACCACATCTGGCTCAACCTCCACAATGACCTTAGAGCCTACCGTAATGGTCTCCACCCCTTCCATATTGCCCCTCTGGGTGAAGCAGGGAACATGCAGTATGCTGCTCTCCTCCTCTATGCCGCCAGAATCTGCAAGAGCGAGCGTTATTCCAGTAATAAGGTCCCCACAGCCAGTACCTATTATGGACGTCTTCATCGAAGGGAGGAATGACAGCCCCCTATATATAACTTCACGGTGCATCCTCAGGAAATAACTGGTGCTTTGGAGGTCCGGACACTCACTGAAAGATTACTCTCCTCCCTGACCTTGCGGATTCCATAGCAGACTCGATTGTCTTCACGGCTTCGAGGCCGGCATACATATTTGCCTCCGGTGTCTTCCCTGTTTCACATGATTTGACAAAGTCCAGAAGTTCTTCCTTCAACGGCTCACCATAGGGCACCATTATGCTCCTCATCCCCTCGTTTTCAAGAATCCACTCGCCGTTCGTTCTGGTGATGCTGCTGTCGTACAGTTCGATTACATCCGGTTTCAGGTAAT
>WFRC01000054.1 GCA_015486685.1 Caldifarciminota bacterium | reverse complement strand
TTTGAAGACAGCCGTTGGCAAAGAGACTTTGGAGTGCAGAGGCTTGCCTCTGCGTTGTTAATGTGTTAAATCCGCATTCTCACTTCCGCATTCCGCATTATTTTGTTTCTTGCTAACGGCAACAAAAGGCTATTTGTGAAATAAAGGGGGTAATATGAAAATTAAAGAACTTAAAGATATTCATCTGGATGGTATAAGGGAAGTGGCAAATATTGGAGGTGGGCATGCGGCATCGGCACTATCTCAGATGACAGGGAAAAATATTATGGTACAGGTCCCAAAGATAAAGATATTAGAAATTGAACAAATCCCCACACTTTTTGATGAACCTACATCAATAGTATGCGGAGTTTTGACAAACTTTTATGGAGATATAACAGGAAGAACTCTGCTTGTTATCCCCAGGTCAGAGGCCGCACTTCTTACAGATATACTTCTTGGGAAAGAACCCGGAGAAACAAATATCTTCAGAGAAATGGAACTTTCTTCTATACGGGAAGTATCCAATATACTAATCAGTGCATATTTAAGTGCAATGTCTGAATTTTTAGGGCTTTTGATTCTTCCATCAGTTCCTTACCTCGTGATAGATAGTGTAACTGCAATAATGCAATCTGTCTATGTAGACTTTACAGAGGAAAAAGAAGTAGCGTTTTGCGTTGAAACACGATTCTTTTTTTCAGAAGAAAATAAACGTCTCCACGGATATTTGATTACAATACCAGACCCTGAAGGCCTTGAAGTAATATTGAAAAGTTTACATTTATTGTAATGACTACAAATATAAGTGAGAAGGAAAGAAAAATATTAAAAATACTGGCTGAAAAGATTGACCAGAATGACCCCGGTGCCCATAATAATCTTGCAGTTGTATATTTTAATAAAGAGATGTACGATGAGGCAATTGAGGAATTAAAAAAGGCATTGGAGATTGACCCACATTTTACACTGGCAAAGAATAATCTTGAGTTTGTTTACAAAAAGATAAATTATTATGATAAAAACATTGAAAGTCTCAAGTCAGTTGTTGCCGAAGACCCTGCTAATATTGAAACAAGGTTTGCCCTTGCAGAGGCATACAAAAATACAGGCAGATACTTTGATGCATTGAAACATTATAGAAAAATATTAGAACTCTCTCCAAAAAATCTTGATGCACTTCTGCATATGGGTATCTCTTTTAAGGCACTTGGAATGTATGAAGAGGCTGTCGAAGAGTTTAAAAAGGCAGTAAGAATTGCACCTGATAATTTAGAGGTAAGAAAAAATTTAGGGGAAGTCTATTATAACCTTGGACTATTAGATAAATCTGTCCAGGAGTTTAAGGAAGCAATAAGTATCGATAAAAATCAAGCAGATGTACACTTTCTATTAGGATTTGTTTATGGAGAAAAAGGTATGTTTGACAAAGCAAAGCAAGAGACAAACACTGCTGTAAAACTAAATCCTACGCTTGCAAAAACACAACCAAATCTGGGTATTGAAGGGATTCAAAACAATGTTCAGGATGTTATATCCACAGGACCTGCATCTAATCCAGAGGTATCAAGTGAATTTCTTATTCATTATAGTATTGGTATAGGATATAGGAATAAAGGACTATTTAACGAAGCCCTGAAAGAATTTACTAAGGCCCAGTCCGCTGACCCTGATAACCAACTGGTGCATAAACAGATAGGTGAGATATATCTTCTTAAAGGTGAAAATGAAAAGGCAATTGAGGAATATGCAAAGGCATTAAATTTTGACCCCAATTCATCCAAAATCTTAAATGATTTAGGTATTGCCTGCCATAGATTAGGAAAAATTCAGGAGGCTATTTCCTGGTATAAAAAAGCAATAGAGGTTGACCCCGATTACGCCGTATCCTACAATAACCTTGGAGTTGCGTATCAACATTTAGGAGACAGAGAAAAGGGAATAGAGTATTTCAAATTATCAATGGAAAAAGATACCACTTATCCTGATGGTTTCTTGAATATGGGTTTAATATTGATGCAGGAAGGCAAATTTGATGAGGCCCGTAGTATGTTCAAAAAGGTCTTAAATATGAAAGAAGCATATCCTCTGGCATATAATTATCTTGGGTCTGTATATTTGAACGAAGGTGATTATAAAAACGCTATAACGGCATTCAGAGAGGCACTGAATATAGACCCTGAATTCGCAGAGGCATATTATAATCTTGGATTTGCCCTTTCCAGAATCGGACAATACGATGAAGCCCTGGCATCTACAAAAAAAGCGATGCAAATAAATCCTTATTATTCAAGTGGCAGATTCAAATTAGGTATAGATTTATACGCAGATAAACTGGATATCCTCGTAGGAAAAGAGTTGACAAAAGAGGTAGAAATTTCTGAATCTCCTGAGGGAATGGGAGAATTTCTACCTGAGGAGAAAGAAGAACTGCATGTATTCGATAAGGTATTCCCAAAAGAAGAAGAAGAAAATGTTATAGAAGCAAAACCTCAGCCGTCGGATATATATAAAGAGGCAGAAAATGCATATAACTCGGGAAACCCGAATAAAGCAATGGAACTTTTGAAAGATGTAATACGCATAGACCCTTCAAATTATCCTGCAAATGCACTTCTGGGTAAAATTTACAAAGAAAAAGGGTTATTTGGTGAGGCAAAAGACATTTACCAGCAGATGCTCCAGAATAAACCTGATGCAATAGATATTATGAAAGAACTTCTGGATGTAGAGATAAGAATGGGGGAAATGAAAAGCGCAAAAGAGATTGCACAGAAATGTTTATCTGTTGATACTAATGATATTTATGTAAAAGAAAAACTTGCTGAAATTTTTGAAGATGAAGGGAATCTTTCGGAAACAATTAAAATGTATAACGAGATATTGGAAAAACAGCCATCAGTAGAAATATATGAAAAATTAGGCATAATATATTACAAAAAGGGTGAAATATCAGAGGCAAAAAAACTACTTAAAAAGAGTATCCAGATACAGGTTTCCCCAAATGCATTATATTATCTTTCTTTAATATCTATGTATGAAGGAAATCTTATTGAAGCAAAAGGGGCTCTGGAAGAACTTTTGCAGTTGAAGCCTGATCATAAAGAGGCACTGGAAACACTTGGTAATATACTCTTTGAATTGGAAGATTACGCACATGCGTTTGAAATCGCCGGGAAGGGAAGGAATTTGTACCCCACAGACCCTGTATTTATGTATCTAATGGGAAGGATATATTACACACAGGGAGATATAGATAAAGCAAAGGAAATGATTCATGAAGTGCTTCTACTAAACAAGGAGCATCCTGGCTCACATCTCATTTTAGGGTTAATATCTGCACGGACAGGAAAAATAGGAGATGCAATTCAAGAATGGGAAAAGGTTATAGAATATGCCCCTGCATCGGAAGAGGCATCAGAAGCACAAAAGGCCATTGATGCGGCAAGAAACTGGGCTTTAGTTATAGGAGGATTATAATGCCTATTGAAGGTGCGATAAAAGAGTTAGGAGTTTTTGAACTTCTTCAACTCTTATCATTTACACAAAAATCAGGAAAATTAAAAATTATGAGTCCCTTTGGAAAGGTGATAAAAATATTTTATTTCAAGAATGGAAGCCTTTCTTATGTAGACTTAAAAGAAACTATACTTGACAACTTAGAGCGGTCAGGAAAGATTACAAAAGAAGACAGAGATGAATTTGATGGGGACAATTTTCCTGAAAACATTATCAACAAAGGTATTTTAAGTCGGGAAGATTTCATTAATATGGTAAGAAAATATTCAGAAGATGCCGTATACAGCATTTTTAAGATAAAGGATGGAACATTTATTTTTGAAGAGTGCACAGTAAATACGCCAT
>WFRC01000053.1 GCA_015486685.1 Caldifarciminota bacterium | reverse complement strand
CAACAAATACCTTGAGATTCAAGATATGGGGTACAGATGGAGGTATCAAGGGAAATGCAGGCATTATTCAGGATACTACCCTTTTCACAAATACTTCTGACGCAAATGGAAATATAGTTATGCCTGTTCCGGGGAAAAAGATCGCCCCATTTACACTCATCCTTGCCTCAGATATGTATCGCTCACAACTTATTTCAGGAAGGTTTATACCCGATGCCCCTTATGTAATGTTTAACAGTATCAGGGGATATTCCTGTATGGGTATTGATACTATCTATGTATCTCTGAAAAACTGGGGGAGTAAAACCTCTACCAATACCAGGGCATATTTTAGCACAGACACCGCAATCGCAAATTTACTAACTGATAGTATATACTATGGGGACATTGCCCCACAATCAATTGTTGAAAAACCCCTATTTCTGGATATTAAGCCAGGACATCCGGATAGTATTCCCATATATTTATCTATTCGGGATACATCTGATATATGGACTGATACATTTTTCATCTCAGTGCCTTACAGCCATATTGTGCTAAAAGACTCTCTGCTGCATCCAAATCTCCCTATATCAAATTTTGTTGTGCTGAGAATTCCCATATACAACAGCGGTAATACTATTGTAAGGGATGTTTCGGGATATATAAGTATTGACAATTCAAAGGTTAAATTGCTAAAATCAAAGGATGAAATAGGTAACCTCTACCCCAATGAAACTAAAAACCTTTATTTTACAGCAAACACAGAATCTCTATCCATTATAGACAATGTCCAGGCAACCTTAAGAGTTTTATATCCTCCTTATACAACTGCATATCTTGTGAAATTCGTTCCCGTCATATTCCTTATGGATACTTCCTATGCTAAATTGAGATATAATATTATCCATAGTAAGATTGTATTGGAGACTGTATCGGATGCAGGGAAACTCACAATTGAAATATATGATATTGCAGGCAGAAAGGTAAAGGAAGAGGATTATAATATACTTTCCGGCAGGAGAAAATGGCGGTTAGATATATCAGCGATACCGTCAGGTGTCTATTTTCTGATTGTACACTTTAATAAAAATATAATATTACGGTCAAAATTTTTGAAGATATGATAAAGACAGCTGTAAGGATGCAAAACACGTGGAAAAGATACAACAGACGTGACGGTGATTCGTGACCAAAGGAGAAAGGAAAAAATGGAACTGAGAGAAATGAACAAAACAAACCAAATAGACCAGACAGACTAAATGGACTAAACTAACGAAATAAACGATATACTCCCACATTATTTTTGGCGGTAAGCGGTTAGCGAGTATACTTTTGAACTTGGAACTTGGAACTAATTTTTAAACAAAGGAGGTAATATGGAAATAAAAACAGTGCAAATAAAAAAACCTGATGCAGTAAATGTAATTCTTGGACAATCACATTTTATAAAAACGGTAGAGGATGTATATGAAGCACTGATAACTACTGTCCCCGGGATTAAATTTGGAATGGCATTCTGCGAATCGTCAGGTAAAAAACTTATCCGATATATAGGAACAGATGGAGAAATGGAGAAGCTGGCTATTAAAAATGCAGAGATGATTTCAGCAGGTCATTCCTTTATTATATTCCTGAAAAATGCCTATCCTATAAATGTGATGAAGGCATTAAAAGATGTTTCTGAGATTGTAAATATTTTTGCTGCTACATCCAATCCACTTATGGTGATAATTGCCGAAGAGGGAGATGGAAGAGGCATTCTTGGAGTTATTGACGGAGAAATGCCTGCCGGGGTTGAAGACAATAAAGAAAAACAGGAGAGGATAAAGTTCCTGAGAGATATTGGTTATAAAACAGGCAAATGAAAAAATCAAAACAAAAGTACCCCTTTACAGAAGAAGGTATCCTCCAATTTTTCAGAGAAAATGTCAGAGGTTCCATAAGAAAAAGAGATATATATAAAATATTTTCACAGAGGGTAGAAGGGATTCTTCAAAAACTCATCTCAACAGGAAAACTCATCCCTGTAAAATCAAAAAGCCTTGCACTTATAGAAAATTCAGAGGTTGTGATAGGAAGATTTGATGCAAAAAGAGGAGGATATGGATTTATTATACCTGAAAATGGTCAACCGGATATATTTATTCCACCTACCTCTACTTATACGGCGCTTAATGGAGATAGGGTTTCTGCCATCATTATAAATAGAAAAAGGAAAGAAGGAAAAATTATCAAGGTATTAAAGAGGGAAAGGGATACATATACAGGTATTCTCAGAAAGGAAAGTGGTATATCCGTTGTTGATGTGAGTGAAGAAAAAATCCGTGTTCCATTCATAATAAAAAATGACAAAGGAATAAAGGTGGGTTCACCTGTCCTGATAAGACTGAAAAAATGGGCGCCTCAGGATTATTATCCTGAGGCAGATATAATTGGGAAAATAGATATAACCAGAATGGGCTCACAATATATTATAAAAGAATTGGGAATAAGGGAAGACTATCCACCGTCTGTAAAAGAAGAGATACCAAAAATTATAAACAAAGTATTGTCAAATAATAGGGTGTCATTAAAGGATGAAAGAGCCTTCACTATTGACCCTGATGATGCAAAAGATTTTGATGATGCGGTATCTATCAAATACCGCAGTGATGAATATGAACTTTCTGTGCATATATCCGATGTCTCGTATTGGATAGACAAAGGAAGCGAGACAGATAAAGAGGCACAGAAAAGAGGATGCACTGTTTATCTGCCTGACAGGGTGATAAATATGTTTCCTTCCGAAATAGTAGGTAATGTGATGAGTTTAATTCAGGGAATAGAGAAACCTGCTATGACCGTAAAAATGTGGTTAAATAAAGAAGGACTGTTGAAAAGATACGAGATTTTTGAAAGTATTATTGTTAATAAGAATAGGATGACATACAAAGAGGCACAGAAGATTATAGAAAACGGAGAAGGTGAATTTGCAGAGGATTTAAGGGCGATGGATAAACTGTCCCGTATATTGCATAATAAAAGGAAAAAAAGAGGGGCTCTGGATTTTGATCTTCCGGAGATAAAGATAAAATTTAGTGAAGACGGGAAGGTTGATATTCCTGAAATTCAGGAAAGACTTCCCGCACATCATTTAATAGAAGAGTTTATGGTGCTTGCAAATGAAGTTGTTGCTGCGTATATATTTAGCAACGGATACCACGGTATATACAGAGCCCATGAATCTCCTGATATAACCAGGATAGAAAATTTTTTCCAGTTTTCATCTTCACTGGGATTTAACAATCATAATGGGAAAAGTATGAAAGATATACAGGAGGTGCTGGATGAGGCAAAAGGAACAATATACGAAAGGATTGTAAATTACGCATTACTCCGTTCAATGAAAAGGGCAAGATATGTAGCATTTCAATCAAAGCATTATGGGCTTGCCGCTGAATTTTACACACATTTCACATCCCCCATAAGAAGGTATCCTGACCTCGTTATACAAAGGATTCTGCATTCAATTTTACATAAAAGGAAGCCTGTTTATTCACAGGAAGAACTTCTAAAAATTTCGGATTTATCTACTGAGGGTGAATGGAGAAGCGATGAGGCAGAGAGGTCCTCTGTTGAGTTATACATACTTTTATATCTTAAAAAGCACAAAGATAGAGAATATGAAGGTATTATAACAGATGCCTTTCCTGCTGGACTTCAGATAGAACTTATTGATTTCATTGTTTCAGGTACTATTAAAATACAGGAACTCCCTCCCGATGATTACAGATATAGAGAAAAATTATTTTCATTAAAGGGAAAATATCATAGATTTAAATTGGGTGATAGAATAATGGTGGGGATAAAATCTGTGGATATCATAACAAGACAACTTGAATTTGAGTATATAGGAAGTATCAGGATTAGGAAATGAAAGTACGGAATGAAGCAGGCTAACCATTAAAAATTTGGAAAAATTTAATCCACGATATTGACAAAACAAATTTTGGTGTTATAGTGTAATGTAAATAAAGGCAAATGATGACCAGTCGCAAATAAGAATTCGTCTCAAAACCCTCTCATTTTGAGAAAGAGTCAAAAGATTAAGGTATTGACTTTTTTGTTTATTTTATTAAATTATTCCCTATGATATTTATTCTATTGTTTGCAAGTATTGAAATTAACGAGGTGATGGCAAATCCTAAAGGGAGCAGTGGTGTAGGTTTACCTGAGGACAGAAATGAGTTTGTTGAGTTATATAATACAGGCACAGATACGGTTGATATAAGAGCCCTTTTTATTAGCGATGGAGATGCGAAGGATTCCATAATCCCGTTTAATACTCCAATTAATGATTCAGACCCGACTTTGAACACGACCCTTGTGCCTCCTGGGACATTTGCCGTCGTCCTTGACCCGGAATATCCTGATACCGGAGATGGAGAATATGTGATGCCTTATGATTTCCCGAAAGGGTGCATAATTGTAACAGTTGGTAACACAACAATTGGGAATGGGCTTTCAATGACAGACCCTATTTTTCTGATTTCAAAATCCGGAGAGACTCTCAGCACATATAAATACCCTATTTCAACAGGTGATGGATATTCTGTGGAAAGGATTAATCCGCTTTCTCCTGATACACCTGATAACTGGGCACAGTCAGCAGATACCACAGGTTCAACACCAGGCAGGGTAAATTCCGTATATAGACCTCCTTCTGTTTTTATTGATAGTTTTTCAATTATATCTGATACTGTTTTTGCCGCTATCCGTAACGGATTATTGAAGACTGTTTATCAAGATACCGTTAATATTTTTACAGATGAGGATAGGGATAATATACCTGATGAAATTATCCGCTCCATCATTATAGATTCACTTATCCCGAATGAGCAATACCAGATCAAATATTTATTAACGCTTTCAGATGGGTTTTATAGAATTGGTGTATGCACCCAGAGTGATACGGCTTTTAGATACTATAAAAAGGGTATGGTCGTAACAGATATAATAATCAACGAAGTTATGTATCAACCCATTGAAGGTAATGAATATATAGAGATTTACAATCGTTCAACACATCCCATAGATTTTGAGGGCTGGCAGATTAATGAATGGAAAATTCCTTCTATTATATTAAATCCAGAAGATTATTTAGTATTATGCAAAGATTATCAAGACCTGATTGCATATTATGGCAATATTTCCGGAGAGGTAAAGGAGTTAAACACAATCACCTTAAAAAATACAGGAGATACTATAAGGTTAGCCTCTAAAGATGGTTTTATATTTGATGAGGTGATATATGAAGGCGATAATACGGAAAAGGGGCATTCTCTTGAAAGGGTAAATCCCGACATTCCATCAGAGGTTGAGGGCAATTGGGGGGAATGTCTGAATGATACAGGGGGCACGCCCGGAGAAAGGAATTCAATATATATCCCAGCTGCACCCCAACCTGAAGTAGTTATGGCTATAAACCCAAAACATTTTACACCCGATGGCGATGGGATTGATGACAGGTGTATTATTAATCTTTCACTCCCATTTTTAAGAAATGATATTAAAATTATAATCTTTGATAGATTGGGTAAAAAACGCAAGATTATAGAAAAAAAACTTGCTGGTGGCGAAAAAATGATTATATACAACGGTATGGATAATAATGGCATAACACTCCCAATGGGAATTTATATCTTATATCTAATGGACAAAGATATGGATTCAGGGAATATAAGCCAATATAAAACAACATTTTCTATTGGAAAGAGGAGGTAAGATGGAAACATTGATTAAAAAGGCTCTGGAGTCTGTTAGCGTAGATTATGTCGAAATTCATCTGGAAGAAAGGGAACACTCTCAAGTTTACTTCGCAGGGAAAGAATTGGATTCAATAGGTATCAATTCGTCCTATGGAGGAAACATACGGGCTTTCTATAAAGGCGGATGGGGATTTGTTTCATTCAATGACCCGAAAAGGATTATAGAATATGTGAAGATTGCTGAGAAGCAGGCAAGATTGACTTCACCCGGGAATGGGGGGCTCAGGCAATTAGCTCCCTTTAAGGGCGAAACCTACCTTGAGATGGAGGACGACCCAAGAAAGATAACCATACAAGAAAAATATGACCTTATAAAGCACTATAATGATATTTTGCTCGGGGCTCCAAAGATTATAACAACGAAAACAGGATATGAAGATACATTCATTAGAAGGTATTTTTACGATAATCTTGGTAGCGAAACAGTAGAAGAAAGAGTCTATTCTGGCATAAGATTCTCCGCCTATGCAAAAGATGGGGCAAATGTTCAGATTGCATTTGATACAATAGGAGAAACAGAAGGCTGGCATACTGCATTGGGTCATGAGCAGGAGGTAGAAAAGGTCGCAAAGGATGCCGTTGACCTGTTAAAGGCAGAAAAAGTAGAAGCAGGTAAGTATACGGTAATTGCCGACCCTAAACTTGCAGGTGTCTTTGCCCATGAGGCATTTGGACACCTTAGTGAAGCAGACCATATTTATGAGAACGAAAAAATTAAAAAAATTATGAAACTGGGAAAAAGATTTGGGGTAGATGAACTCTCTATTGTAGATGATGGAACAATAAAGGGGAAAAGAGGATATTATGCATACGATGATGAGGGCATTCCATCACAAAAGACATATCTTATAAAGGATGGTATTCTTGTAGGGAGGCTTCATTCGAAAGAGACTGCATATAAGATGGGTGAGAATTTGACAGGTAATGCAAGGGCTATCACTTATGCATATCCACCCATAGTAAGGATGTCCTGCACATATATTGAAGGCAGAGATAAATCGTTTGAGGAAATGATATCGGAAATAGATGATGGTATATATGCGGTGGCGGCACTTGGAGGAATGACAGAGCTTGAGCAATTTACATTTTCTTCTGCAAAGGCATACAAAATCAAAAATGGGAAGGTTGACAGAATGTTGAGAGATGTAATATTAACAGGGAATGTATTTGAGACCCTTATGAATATAGATGCCATTGGAAACGACCAGCAACTATTTGGTGGTTTGGGTGGATGTGGAAAGAATGGGCAATTTCCTTTACCTGTATCGGATGGCTCACCACATATAAGGATAAAGAATGTAATCATAGGAGGAAAATAAAATGGTTGAAAAGATATTGAGAAAGGCAAAAGAAAAGGCAGATGCAGCCGAGGTATTCTTTCTTTCAAAGAGTGAAAATCCCGTAAAATTTACCCAGGGAAGACTCCACTCTATTGAAAAGAAGGAAATTCAAGGCGTGGGGTTGAGGATATTTAAGGATGGCAGATTGGGATATTCAAGCACAAACAAACTGGATGATGTAGATAAATTGGTCAACAATGCATTGGAAAGTGCAAGGTTTGGCAGGAAGGTAGATATTGAATTGCCTTCAAATATCAAAATGCCAGAGAGGAATATCTGGTTTGATAAAAAAACAGAGGAGTTTTCAATCGACAAAGCAGTTGAAGAAGGTAAAAAATATATAGAACTGGTAAATAGCAAATATGACGATGTGAAGATGGAAGTGCAGATAAATGGTGGATATACTAATGTCAGCATCTTAAACTCTTTTGGATTGAATATATCCTATAAAAAGACCTTTTTCTATTATTATGCAGAGGGTTTTACTGTGTTGAATAACTCTTTTATCTGGCTTCTTAAGGGAACGGCACTTTCGCGTCTTAATTATGATACAGAGAATTTTGCAGCAGAAATCATAAAACAAAGGTCTATGATAAATAAAGAAGTAGAAATCAAAACAGGAAAGATGGATATAATATTTATGCCATCTGCAGTATCTACATTTCTTGATGCCTTTACAACAGGTGCCAATGGTAAACTTGTGCTCAAAGGTAATTCTCCGTTAATAAACAGGATAGGGGAAGAGATGTTGGATAAAAGGGTAAGTATAATAGATGACCCAACGATACCATTTGGGGCTGACACACAACCTTTTGACGATGAAGGAACGCCTGCTAATAAAAAATATCTTTTCGAAAATGGGATATTGAAGAATTTTTATGTGGATATTGAAACAGGGAAACTTTTGAATATTTCACCAATGGGAAATGGTATGAGGAATTACACTACACCTCCATCGCCTTCCACAACAAATATCTATGTTGCACCTGGCGATACTTCTCTTAAAGATATAATCAAAGATACAAAAGAAGGCTTAATTATTTATGGTGTTTTAGGAGGCGGTCAATCCAATATACTCGCGGGAGATTTCTCTGTAAATGTTTCATTGGGTTTTTATATAAGGAATGGAGAGATTCAGGGCAGGGTAAAAAATGTAATGATTGGTGACAATGCTTACCAGATGATAAAGAAACTGAAATGTATTTCAGATAAGACAGAAGAGGTATTTGGACTTTATACTCCTGCATTTGCATTTAAGGATATGAAGGTAGCAACAAAGTGAAGATTGAAAAGTGCAAAATAATAAAGACCGTGAAGCGTAAGGCGTAAAGCGTGAGAAGATAGATTGGAGGTTAAATGTTGGATAAAATAAGCGTAGTTATTACAATTAACGGCTTACGATTTACGCTTAACGAGATACTTCCGCATTATTTTTGGCGGAAAGCAGTTAGCGGATAGCGGTAAGCGATTACTTTTTGGATTTGGGATTTATAATTTAATGCAAAATGCAGATTGCAAAATGTAAAACGTAGGAAGTGAATGAGTAGATGGGTGGATGGGTAAAGGATTAACAAATGTGTTCGTGGTGGTGATT